>NZ_BAAASM010000017.1:0-6208 GCF_039532885.1 Streptomyces nogalater
GCCGGGCCGCGCCGCCACGGCCGCCGCCGTGCGCGCCCCGGCGCCGCGCGCCCGCGCCCCCCGGGACTCCTCGGCCTCCTTCAGCAGCCGGGTGGCCGCCGCCACCGCGGGGGCCGTCGTGTCCGGGCTGCGCAGCCGCACCAGGACCGCGAGGCTCAGCCCGGACGCCCCCCAGGGCAGGGCGCACAGGGCCGTGGCGTGCGGGACCGTGCGCGGGGCGGGGACGTCGTCCGGGTCGGCCGACGGCCAGGGCGCGACGCAGACCAGCGTGTGCGGGCCCTCGGCGCGCGGGCCGAGGGCGGTGCGCAGGTCGGCCACCGCCATGTCCCGCTGCCAGCCCCCGTCCGCGGTGAGCACCGCCCGCAGCTCCCGGCTCAGCCCCGCCCCGGCCTCCGCCTCGTCGGCGAGCAGCGCGCCGATCCGGTCCGCCACCCGCATGGCGGCGGTCAGCTGGGCGTCGGTCGGCCCCGGGTCGCCGTCCAGCAGCCAGACGTAGCCGAGGACGACGCCCCGGTGGCGCACGGGCAGGCAGATCCGGCCCCGGTAGACACCGGCCCCGGGACTGGGCGGGATGCGCACCGGCGCGGTCGCCCGGGTGATGCCGAACCCCTCGAACCAGGCCCGGACGGTCGCCGTGGAGCGCCGGGTCAGGATCGAGCGGGTGCGCACCGGGTCCAGCGCGGAGGGGTCCAGCTCGTCCTCGCTGTCGTAGGCCCCGAAGGCGATCAGCTCGAAGTCACGGTTCTCCAGGGTCGCGGGCACGCCCAGCAACTCGGAGATCTCGTCCACCAGCTCCTGGTAGTCCGCCTTGAACGCCTTGAAATCCGCCGCCACCCGGGCATTCTCCCCCATGACCCGGCCGCCTTCATACATCTGTCTGACATCCCGGGCACGGATGCGTGACAGCTGTCGATGGCCCAGGATCGGAGAGATCCTTAGGTTTCACGGTGGTTCTCCGTGCCGTACCCGAATCGTCGGGTGTCGGCCTCTTCGGTGCTTGTCTGTGGAGGTGCCCCGTGCTGGGTCCCGTGATTCTCGCCGCGTCGCGCAGCGACCGGATGCGTCGCCTGATCTCGGCGGCCCCGGTGACCAAGCAGGTCGTCGACCGCTTCATCCCCGGTGAGACCGTGGCCGACATCGGCCCGATCATCGAGGACCTGACGGCCAAGGGCCTGGAGCTGACGATGGACGTCGTCGGCGAGGACATCACCACCCCGGAGCAGGCCACCGCCGCCCGGGACGCCTACCTGGCGCTGATCGACCACCTCAAGGGCCTGGAACTGGGCGAGCGGGTCGAGATGTCGATCAAGCTCTCGATGTTCGGCCAGGCGCTGGACGGCGGGCACGAGCTGGCCCTCGCCAATGTCCGCCCGGTGGTCGAGGCCGCCGCCGCCATCGGCACGACGGTCACCCTGGACGCCGAGGACCACACCACCCTGGACTCGATGTTCGCCATCCACGAGGAGCTGCGGAAGGACTTCCCGCAGACCGGCTGCGTCATCCAGTCCTACCTCTTCCGCACCGAGGCCGACGCCCGCCGCCTCGCCGGGTCCGGCAGCCGGGTCCGCCTGGTCAAGGGCGCCTACAAGGAGCCCGCCGAGGTCGCCTACCAGCAGAAGCACGAGATCGACAAGGCCTACGTGCGTATCCTGAGGATCCTGATGGAGGGCGAGGGTTACCCGATGATCGGGTCCCACGACCCCCGCCTGATCGCCATCGCCCAGGAACTGGCCCACAAGGCCGGCCGTAAGCTCGACGAGTACGAGTTCCAGATGCTGTACGGCATCCGGGGCGAGGAGCACCTGCGGCTGGCCGCCGAGGGCCACCGGATGCGTGTCTACACGGCCTACGGCACCGACTGGTACGGCTACTTCATGCGCCGTCTCGCGGAGAAGCCCGCGAACCTCCGCTTCTTCCTCCGCTCGATGGTCAGCAAGGGCTGAGCCCCACCACCCGCTCACGTACAAGGAGTTACGGATCACATGGACGCTGTGACCCAGGTCCCCACCCCCGTCAACGAGCCGGTGCACGGCTACGCCCCCGGCTCGCCCGAGCGCCTCCGGCTGGAGGCCAAGCTCAAGGAGCTGGCCGAGAACCCGATCGAGCTGCCGATGACCATCGGCGGCGAGAAGCGGCTGGGCGGCGGCGAACCGTTCCAGGTGGTCCAGCCGCACAACCACAAGGCGGTCATCGGCACCGGCCGGCACGCCACCCAGCAGGACGCCCGCGACGCCATCGACGCCGCCCTGGCAGCCGCCCCGGCCTGGCGCGCGATGTCCTTCGACGACCGCGCCGCGATCATCCTGCGCGCCGCCGAGCTGCTGGCCGGCCCGTGGCGCGAGACG
Source organism: Streptomyces nogalater (assembly GCF_039532885.1). Taxonomy (NCBI): domain Bacteria; kingdom Bacillati; phylum Actinomycetota; class Actinomycetes; order Kitasatosporales; family Streptomycetaceae; genus Streptomyces; species Streptomyces nogalater. The sequence continues at coordinate 2,346 of NZ_BAAASM010000017.1, forward strand.
ATCGCCGCGTCCACCATGCTGGGCCAGTCCAAGACCGCCCAGCAGGCCGAGATCGACTCGCCCTGTGAGCTGGTCGACTTCTGGCGCTTCAACGTCCACTACGCCCGGCAGATCATCGCCGAGCAGCCCCCGGCGAATTCCCCGGGCGTGTGGAACCGCCTGGACCACCGCCCGCTGGAGGGCTTCGTCTACGCGATCACGCCGTTCAACTTCTCGGCGATCGCCGCGAACCTGCCCACCGCCCCCGCCCTGATGGGCAACGTGGTGGTCTGGAAGCCGTCCCCGACGCAGACCCACGCGGCCGTCCTCCTCATGCGGCTGCTGGAGGAGGCGGGCCTGCCCAAGGGCGTCATCAACCTCGTCACCGGCGACGGCATCGCGGTCTCCGAGGTCGCCCTGGAGCACCGGGACCTCGCGGGCATCCACTTCACCGGCTCGACCAAGACCTTCCAGTACCTGTGGAAGACGGTCGGCAACAACATCGAGAAGTACCGCTCCTACCCGCGTCTGGTCGGCGAGACCGGCGGCAAGGACTTCCTGGTCGCCCACCCGTCGGCCGACCGCGCGGTGCTGAAGACCGCCCTGACCCGGGGTGCCTTCGAGTACCAGGGCCAGAAGTGCAGCGCCACCTCCCGCGCCTACATCCCGGCCTCCATCTGGAACTCGGGCTTCAAGGAGGAGTTCGCGGCCGAGGTCGACTACCTGACCATGGGCGACGTCACCGACCTGTCGAACTTCCTCGGCGCCGTCATCGACGACCGCGCGTTCGCCAAGAACAAGGCCGCCATCGAGCGCGCCAAGGCCGACCCCACCTGCACGATCGTCGCGGGCGGCTCCTACGACGACTCGGTGGGCTACTTCGTCCGCCCGACCGTCATCGAGTGCACCGACCCGGAGAACGAGGTCTTCACCACCGAGTACTTCGGCCCGATCCTCGCGGTGTACGTCTACGAGGACGACCAGTACGACGAGATGCTGACCCAGATGGAGTCGGTGTCCGACTACGCCCTCACCGGCTCGGTCATCGCCAACGACCGCGCCGCGGCGGCGTACACGATGGAGAAGCTCCGCTTCGCCGCGGGCAACTTCTACATCAACGACAAGTCGACCGGTGCCGTCGTCGGCCAGCAGCCCTTCGGCGGCGGCCGCGCCTCCGGCACCAACGACAAGGCCGGCGCCCCGCAGAACCTCCTGCGCTGGACCCTGACCCGGGCCATCAAGGAAACCCTGGTCCCGCCGACCGACTACGGCTACCCGCACATGGGCTGACCGCCCCCGCGACCCCGGCCCCGGAGGCCCNCGTCGCCGTGTCCGGGGCCGGTACCGCCGATACTGTCGTCATGACCCCTCCATGCCGCCTCGCCCACACCGCCGATCTCGACCCCGCCGAACTCCGCGGGATACGGGCCCTGTTGGACCACGCCTTCGACGGGGACTGCTCGGACGAGGACGAGGACCACTGGCTGGGCGGGGTGCACGCGCTGATCGAGGACGGCGAGGGTCTCGCCGCGCACGGGGCGCTCGTGATGCGCCGGGTACGGCACCGGGGGCGGTGGCTGCGCACCGGGTATGTCGAGGGCGTCGCCGTACGGGCCGACGTGCGGCGCACCGGGCTCGGCGGGCGGGTGATGGCCGAGCTGGAGCGGGTGATCGACCGGGCCTACGACCTCGGCGCGCTGTCGGCGAGCGACGAGGGCGCCCTGCTGTACGCCGCCCGGGGCTGGCGGTGCTGGCCCGGACAGGTGCACGCCCTCTCCCCGGAGGGCATCGTCCGGCTGCCGGACGAGGAGGGCGGGGTGTACGTACGGCCCGCTCTCGCCGGCCCGCTCGACCTGTCCGGCGAACTGGTCTTCGACTGGCGGGACGGCGACGTCGTCTGACGGTGTGTCGGGCGGTCGGGAATCAGCCCAGCTCAGCGGGGCCGTCGTCTCAGATAGTAGGAAGTCCGAGTAATTGTGCAGACAGGCGCGGGCCGCTCCCTTAACGTGAAAGAAGCCGAACGTCTCGCTCCATCCAGCGAATGGCGGTCGTGAGCCGGCCCGCGCAGGCAACCCCTGCGGCCCACGCTCCCCGCCCCTTCCGGCGACTCGCATGCCCCCCTCACAGCCATGCTCCACGCATGCCGAAGGAGTCGATTGCCATGGCCGAGACGACCGTCCGCCGCCGAGTCCGTCACGTGTCCCCTGCGAGCGAGTCCGACCGCAAGAACGCCGCCGCCGCCCTCCAGCGTGCCCTCGACCGCCGGGACAACGGCGGCCAGACCGGCCACTGAGCCCGGCCGGCGCGTACGGAACGACCCCCGCCGTCCGCATCGCGGACAGGTTGTGTCATCACCTGGGACGAGGAGTAGGGTGCCCGACATGTCTCGCAGCATCAATCTCGCAGTGATCCCCGGTGACGGCATCGGCCAGGAGGTCGTGGCCGAAGGCCTGAAGGTCCTCTCCGCCGTCCTTCCGCAGGATGTGAAGCTGGAGACCAAGGAGTACGACTTCGGCGCCAAGCGCTACCACGCCACCGGTGAGACCCTCACCGACGCCGACCTGGAGCAGCTCAAGGGCCACGACGCCATCCTGCTCGGCGCGATCGGCGACCCGTCCGTGCCGTCCGGCGTCCTGGAGCGCGGCTTCCTGCTGAAGCTCCGCTTCGCCTTCGACCACCACGTCAACCTGCGCCCGTCCAAGCTGCTCCCCGGTGTCGCCACCCCGCTGGCCGGCCAGCCGCAGATCGACTTCGTCGTGGTCCGCGAGGGCACCGAGGGCCCGTACACGGGCAACGGCGGCACCATCCGCAAGGGCACCGCGCACGAGATCGCCACCGAGGTGTCCGTCAACACGGCCTACGGCGTCGAGCGTGTCGTCCGCGACGCCTTCGAGCGCGCCCAGGCCCGCCCGCGCAAGAAGCTCACGCTGGTCCACAAGAACAACGTGCTGACCTTCGCCGGGCACCTGTGGACGAACGTCTTCACGAAGGTGGCCGAGGAGTACCCCGAGGTCACCACCGACTACCTGCACGTCGACGCGGCGACGATCTTCCTCGTCACCGACCCCGGCCGCTTCGACGTCATCGTCACCGACAATCTCTTCGGCGACATCATCACCGACCTCGCCGCGGCCGTCTCCGGCGGCATCGGCGTGGCCGCCTCCGGCAACATCAACCCCAGCCGCGAGTTCCCGTCCATGTTCGAGCCGGTCCACGGCTCGGCCCCGGACATCGCCGGCCAGGGCAAGGCCGACCCCACCGCCACCGTCCTGTCCGTCGCCCTGCTGCTGCGCCACCTGGGCTACGAGTCGGAGGCGGACCGCATCGACACGGCGGTGGCCGCCGACCTGACCGAGCGCGCCGGAAAGCCGGCCCGCTCCACCTCCGAGATCGGCGACGCGCTCGCCGTACGCGTAGCCGGCTGACCCGCCGCGCTACACCCCCAGCCGCCGGGTCGCGACCGCACCCGGCGGCTTTTGCCATGTCCCGCCGGGTGCCACCATCAACCCCTGGGCCGCCTCACCCCGATTCCGTCCGCCGCCGCCCCCGCGCGATAATCGAACGCGGAGCCGCGATATGAGGGAATGCTCGGACGTCCAAGCACCGACGACCGGGAGTGCAGGCGTGAGCGCGGCCCGTCACTACAACCGGTGAAGGACAACCACTGATGACGACGCCCACGATCGAGCTCAAGCCGTCCGCCAGCCCGCTCGCCGCCGCAGAGCGCGAGGCGATCCTGGCCAACCCGGGCTTCGGCCGCCACTTCACCGACCACATGGTGACGATCAGGTGGACCGAGGGCCGCGGCTGGCACGACGCTCAGCTCGTTCCGTACGGTCCGATCTCGCTGGATCCCTCCACGCACGTCCTGCACTACGGCCAGG
>NZ_BAAASM010000018.1:0-39021 GCF_039532885.1 Streptomyces nogalater
CCGCTCGCTCGCTTCTGACCCGGGCTGGAGCGGGCCGGGTCAAGGGTGGGCCGCAGGCCCATCGGCGCAGCCGACGCGCAGCGCCCTTGACGCGGACCGCGGAAGCCCGACACTGACCAAGAAGCGAGCGGCCCAACGGTCACTTCGTCCCCAGGGGACACAGACCAACCCCCACCGGCCCAGGTCAGCCACACAGCTCCCCGAGACGCTGCAGGTCGTCGCGCACCGACTCCCGCTCCTGAGCGGTCAAGGGAACAGCGGCGGCCCTCACCTGCGCGGACGCCGCGGTCTCCTCGTCGCCGAGGCGCCCGGCGACATCCGCGCGCAGCACGAGGAGACGGAACAACTCCACGGAAGTGGGTCGCTCGTCCTCGATGCGCAACACCCGGTCGATGACCTTCGCCGCGCCCTCCGGGTCGTCCCGCGAGTCCGCGAGGAGGGCGGCATGATGCAGAGCGCGGAGAAAGGTCTGCTGGGGCGCAGGCCGGTGGTGATGCTCCCGGCTCGTCCGCTGCCCGATCCGTAAGCAGTTGCCGCCCGGATCGGTCACGAGGAACTGCCGTACGCCGTGTGACGTGTCCTTCAGCGCCCCCATGCGCGGCAGCCCGCGGGTCGGGACTCTGCCGTACGCCGCCTTGAGGCTGGTGCGGAAGTCCTCGTGCAGCCCGTCGACGTCATCGGTTTCGATGTAGCACGTGCTGTACGACTCGGCCGGTTCGTACCCCTTCATCCCGAAGAAGTGGAGCTGGATGCCGCCGCGTGCCACGACCGCGTACGGATTGGGGCTCTTCTGCTGGAAGGTCACCTCGAACCCGAGGGCTCCGTAGAAGTCGAGAACGGGCTGGATGGTGCGGCACGGCAGGATCGGAACGGTCTTTTCACCCATGCCCCCAACCTAATCAAATTTGAGTAGCAGGAGGAGGGAGAGGAGGCGGATGCGGTCTGCGCGAACGCCTGGTGCAGCCCGCAGTCGGTCACGAGCCCTTGCGCGCCCCGGTCGTCTCCACGGTCGACGGCACGTGCGCGGCCACCACTCGCCCTCCGTGCGTCACGGACCGGCGGCGGTCCACGCCGTACGCCACGCCGGCCACGCCCAGCCCCAGCGCCGCCAGCAGCGCACCGGCCGGCGCGGGGGACGTCGTACCGAAGCCCGCCGACAGGGCCAGGCCGCCGAGCCACGCGCCGCCCGCGTTGGCCAGGTTGAACGCCGCCTGGTTGGCCGAGGACGCCAGGGAGGGGGCCGCCGACGCCTTCTCCATGACCATCAGCTGGAGCGGGGAGCCGGTGACGAACGCCGCCATGCCCAGCAGGGTCACCGCCAGTGCCGCGCTCCACTCCGCCCGCATGAGCAGGGGGAACAGGAGCAGGACCAGCGTCAGGGACGTGAGGCCGCCGAACAGGGTGGCCCGCAGGGAGTGGTCCGCCAGGCGGCCGCCGAGCAGGTTGCCCGCCGTCGCGCCCACGCCGAACAGGGCCAGCAGCAGGGTCACGCTCGTCTCCGCGTATCCCGCCGTGTCCGTCAGCATCGGGGTGACGTAGCTGTACGCCGCGAACAGCGCGCCGAAGCCCGCCACCGTCGTGCCGAGGGCCAGCCAGACGGGAAGGGAACGCAGGGCCGCCAGTTCGCCGCGCAGGCCCGCCGTGGGGGCGGGGGCGTGGTCGCGGGGGATCAGGAGGGCCAGGGACGCTATCGCGGCCAGGCCGATCGCGCTCACCGCGAGGAACGTCGCCCGCCAGCCGAGGTGCTGGCCCATGAGCGTGGCGGCGGGGACGCCCGCGATGTTGGCGACGGTCAGGCCGAGGAACATCAGGGACACCGAGCGGGCCTTGCGCTCCGGCGGGACCATCGCCGTGGCGACGACCGCGCCCACGCCGAAGAAGGCGCCGTGCGGCAGTCCGCTGAGGAAGCGGGCGGCCAGCAGGGACGCGTTGCCGGGGGCGAACGCCGACAGCGCGTTGCCCGCCACGAACAGGGCCATCAGCGCGATCAGCACCGTACGGCGGGACATGCGGGCCGTGAGCGCGGCCAGCAGCGGGGCGCCGATGACGACGCCCAGCGCGTACGCCGAGACCAGGTGCCCGGCGGCGGGGATCGAGATGTGCAGGTCGTCCGCGACGTCGGGCAGCAGGCCCATCATCACGAACTCGGTCGTACCGATGCCGAAGGCGCCCACGGCTAGGGCGAGCAGGGCCAGGGGCATGAGGGACCTTTCAGAGCGGAGTCGGGGGGACGGAAAGTTTCGCAGTATGTTCCCGTGCCGAACAAACGCTCTCAGGGTCGGTATTCCAGCAGGTTACGAGCCTGTGTCCAGCTTCACACGGGCCGCCACCGGCAAGTGGTCGCTGTCGGTGCGCGGCAGCGTCCAGCTGCTCTCCGGCTCCGCGCCCCGGACCATGATCTGGTCGATGCGCGCCATCGGGAACGACGCCGGCCAGCTGAAGCCGAAGCCGCTGCCCGCCGCGCCCTGCGTGGAGCGCAGTTGGGAGGTGACGGCGTTGAGCGAGCGGTCGTTCATGGTGCCGTTGAGGTCGCCCAGCAGCACCACCCGGCGCAGCGGTTCGTCGGCGATGGCCTCGCCGAGCGCGTCGGCGCTCTTGTCCCGCTGTCGCGCGGTGAACCCGGCCTCGATCTTCACCCGGACGGAGGGCAGGTGGGCGACGTAGACCGCCACCGGGCCCTCGGGGGTCGCCACGGTGGCGCGCATCGCCCGCTTCCAGCCCAGCTTGATGTCGACGGCGCGCACCTCGGTCATCGGGTACTTGCTCCACAGCCCGACCGTGCCGACCACCGCGTGGTGCCGGTACGTCGGCGCCAGCGCCTTCTCATAGACGGGGACGGCGGAGGCGGGCAGCTCCTCCAGGGCCAGCACGTCGGCGCCGGAGGCGGCCACGTCGGTGGCGGTGGCGGCCGGGTCGGGGTTGTCGGCGTTGACGTTGTGGGTGGCCACCATGAGATCGCCGCCGCCGCCCGCCTTGTCGGTCAGCAGCCCGCCGAAAAGATTCAGCCACACGATCGCCGGCAGCAGTACGGCGATGAGCGCGATCGCCGACTTGCGCACCACGCCGAGCACCAGCAGCACCGGGATGGCCAGGCCCAGCCAGGGCAGGAAGGTCTCGGTGAGACTGCCGAGGTTGCCCACCGCGTTGGGGATGTGGGCGTGCACCAGCATCACCAGGGCGAGCAGCAGGGCCAGCGCGGTCAGGACGGCGCCGCGGCGCCAGATACGCGGATCGCCCCGCCAGCCGTTGAGCAGCCGGCGCGCCAGGCGTCGGAGCCGGGCCCCCGGTCGCTCGGGCCCCGAGCCGCCGTCCGCCGTCTCCGTCATGTACGCCTGCTGCGCCATACCGTCTGCCTCACTGCCTGCCGTGCACACCGTTCATCCCCCGTAGCTCCCGACCCTAGGGGATGATCGGCTCCGTTCCGCCGTCCCATGACGGCCGTACGGAAGACGGGACGTGCGATGCGGTGGCGGGAGTTCCGGTCGCGCCCCGGACGGGCGGGGTCTGTGACGAAACGCGCACACGAGTGCTACGAGGCTGTGGAGCTGACGGGTCGTAGGCCGGCCAGGACCGAGTCGACGATCCGGCGCGCCAGGTCCTCCGGCAGGTCGGCTTCGGGACGCATGACGGAGCGGACCAGGATCGGCCCGACGAACAGGTCGTTCGCCAGGTCCACGTCGATGTCCGCGCGCAGTTCGCCGTTGAGCTGCCCGCGGCGCAGCACGTCCAGGACGAGCCGGCGCCGGGGCTCTATGACGTTCTCGTGGTACGCGGCCCAGATCCTCGGGTTGGTCTTCATCTGGACGTGCACGTTGTGCAGCAGGACCGAGGAGCGGCTGGCCAGTCCGCGCTGGCGCAGGTTCTCCAGCAGCACGAGGAGATCGTCGCGCATGGAGGTGCCGGGGAGTTCCGGCTCGGGTGGCTCCGCCGCGCGGACCACCTCGATGAACAGTTCCTCCTTGCCGCTCCAGCGGCGGTAGATGGTGGCCTTGCCGACCCCGGCGGTGCGGGCGATCCGCTCGATGGACAGCTCCGCGAGGGGCACGCCCTCCTCCAGGAGCTTCATCACTCCTTCCAGGATGGCGCGCTCCGCGGCTTCGCTGCGCGGGCGGCCCCGCGCTGGTGCGTCCGGCCGCGGCCGGCTGCCGGCAAGGCTCACGTCGTACCGTCCTCTCGGTGTGCTGCGGGTGATTGTCCCGCAGCGGCCTCCTTCCCCCGTTGAACCGCGCCCGGCCCCGGCGTCCGCCGTGGTGCCGTACCCGGTCGGTTCCCCCTTCGTACCCTTCGTACCCTTCGTACCGCGCCCGGACCTCAGTCCATCGCGGCGACCAGTTCCTGCTCCTTCTCGCCCTGGGGCGCGGCGGGCGTCCTGCCCGGCAGGAACAGGGCCGTCACCACGGCGCCGACCAGTGCCACGCCCGTGCCGCACAGGGCGGTGACGTGCATGGCGTGCAGGAACGCGTCGTTGGCCGGGGTGACCAGGGCCTCGCCGCGCGGGCCGAGCTTCTCGGCGACAGCCAGGGTGGCCTCGATGGACTCGGCGGCGGTGTCGCGCAGGTTCGGCGGCAGCGCGCCGAGCTTGCCCTCGATGCCGTTGCGGTAGGAGGTGGCGAGGACCGAGCCGAGCACGGCGATGCCGAGGGCGCCGCCGACCTGGCGGAAGGTGTTGCTCAGCGCGGAGGCGGAGCCGGCCTTCTCCCGGGGCAGCGCCTGCATGATCACGACCGAGGTCGGGGTCATGATGTGCGCCATGCCGGTGCCCATGAGGAAGAAGACGACCTCCAGCAGCCAGATCGGGGTGTCCGCCTCGAAGCCGGCGAACGCGGCCAGCGTCGCGGCGATCAGCAGCAGGCCGCCGGTGGTGGTGGCCCGGTTGCCGAACCGGTCGACCACCAGCCGGGCGCGCGGCGCGAAGAGCAGCTGGGCGACGGCGAGCGGCAGCATCAGCAGGCCGGACTCCAGCGCCGAGTAGCCGCGCACGCTCTGGGTGTAGAAGACGCCGAAGAACGTGACGCCCATCAGCGCGAAGAAGACCAGCGCGATGGCGCTCATGGCGGCCGAGAAGACCTTGTTCTTGAAGTAGGTGACATCCAGCGAGGGGTGCTTGGTGCGCTTCTCGAAGACGACGAAGGCGGCCAGGACGACGACGCCGCCGATGGTGGTCGCGAGCACCGTGGGGTCGGTGAAGTCGGCCAGCTCGCCGCCCTTGATGATGCCGTAGACCAGCAGGACGAGGCCGACGACGGACAGGACCACGCCGATGGGGTCGAGGCGGCCGGGCCGGGGGTCGCGGGAGTCGGGCACCAGCCAGGCCATCAGGATCAGCGCGATGATCACGATGGGCACGTTGATCAGGAAGACCGAGCCCCACCAGAAGTGGTCGAGCAGCGCGCCGCCGGTGATCGGGCCGATGGCGATGGCCAGGCCGACGCCGCCGGCCCAGATGCCGATGGCCTTGGGCTGCTCGTGCCGCTCGAAGACGTTCATCAGGACGGCCAGGGTGGCGGGCATCACGAAGGCGGCGCCGACGGCCATCACCGCGCGGTAGGCGATCAGCTGGTTCGGCGAGCCGGACTCGGCGGCGAGCGCGGAGCCGATGCCGAACACCAGGGTGCCGGCGAGCAGCACCTTCTTGCGGCCGAGCCGGTCGCCGACGAGTCCGGCGGTGAACAGCAGGCCGGCGAAGACGAGGGTGTAGGAGTTGATCGCCCACTCGATCTCGCTCTGGGTGGCGCCGAGACCGGTCGGCGCCGGGGTCGCGATGGTCTTGATGGCGACGTTCAGGATCGAGTTGTCGAGGACGACGATGAGCAGGGCGAGCATCAGCACGCCGAGGATGGCCCAGCGGCGCCGGTGCACGGCTTCCGGTATTCGGGAGGCGGGGACGGGACTTGTCATGCGTCCGAGCCTACGATCTTTTCGATACGGAACGGTCTCGTATTTAAACGTTTTTACCAAGGTCTTACGCGCCCACGCGGCCGGAGCGGCGCGAACGGGGGCGAAGGGGGCGCGGGCCGCGGCTCAAGGGATCACGGGGACCCCCTCTGGCCCCCACTGGCACGAGGTGCCACCATGGAGACGATCCGGGGACGCCGTCAGGGCGCCTCGAGATGACGTAAGGAGCCGTTGCCATGACGCAGCTTTCGGCTGCCCAGACCAATCCCTCCGACGGCAGCAAAGCGCTGTACGGGGGGAAGGGCACCCGCCGCATCACCGTCCGCGACATCGCCCTCGCCAAGGAGCGGGGCGAGAAGTGGCCCATGCTCACCGCCTACGACGCGATGACCGCGTCCGTCTTCGACGAGGCCGGGATCCCGGTGATCCTGGTCGGCGACTCGGCGGGCAACTGCCACCTCGGGTACGACACCACCGTGCCCGTCACCCTCGACGAGATGACCATGCTGTCGGCCGCCGTGGTACGCGGCACGCGGCGCGCCCTCATCGTCGGCGACCTCCCCTTCGGCTCGTACCAGGAGGGCCCTGTGCAGGCGCTGCGCTCGGCGACCCGGCTGGTGAAGGAGGCCGGGGTCGGCGCGGTCAAGCTGGAGGGCGGCGAGCGCTCGCACGAGCAGATCCGGCTGCTGGTGGAGTCCGGCATCCCGGTCATGGCACACATCGGGCTGACCCCGCAGTCCGTGAACGCGATGGGCTACCGCGTGCAGGGCCGCGGCGAGGAGGCGGCCCAGCAGATGCTGCGGGACGCGAAGGCCGTGCAGGACGCGGGCGCGTTCGCGGTGGTGCTGGAGCTGGTGCCGGCCGAGCTGGCGGCCGAGGTCACGCGGGTGCTGCACATCCCGACGGTCGGCATCGGCGCCGGGCCGCAGACGGACGCGCAGGTGCTGGTGTGGACCGACATGCTCGGTCTGACCTCCGGCCGGGTGCCGAAGTTCGTCAAGCAGTACGCGGATCTGCGCGCGGTGATGACCGGCGCGGCGAAGGCGTTCGCCGAGGACGTCGTCGGCGGCGCGTTCCCGGCGGAGGAGCACTCCGTCCACTAGTCCACCCCGGCACCACCGGACGGCCCGCCGATCTTCCCCCGTCGGCGGGCCGCCCCCTTGTCCGGCGGAGCGGCCGGCACCGCAAAGCTTTGGCCTCAACTTCCCCGTGGGCTACGGGAGTTGTAACAGAGTGGCGTCGAAATCACCGCGGGGGCTCCCCCGGTCCTGGCCGAGTGGTGCACTTGACAGTGTGGGCCGTCTCACACTCGGGGGAGAGACAATGAGCCAGTCGCCGGCCGTCTGCGCCGACTGTTCCACCGCCACCGTGCCGGGGGCGGCCTTCTGCGGCGCGTGCGGGGCCACCCTGGCCGTCGCCGGGAGCGCGGACGCGGACCGCCCGGCAGCCGGACTCGCCGTGCCCCGCTGGACCGGCGGCCGGGACCTGACCCGGTACATGTGCGCGGCCGTCTTCCTGGACCGGCAGTACGCCGACTCCCTGATCAGGGACGTCGCCGCCGAACCCCACCTCGGCGTGGCACCGGCCCCGGGCTGCGACGTACCCGTGGTGCTGCGCTACGCCTACGAGGCCAACGCGCGCCGGCACGCCAGGGACCTGCTGCTGGCCGCCGAGTTCCTGGTGCTGGTCCTCGGGCTGCTGGTGATCCACAGCGGTCTGGCCGTGTTCCTCATGCTCCTGTTCGGCTGGCTGACCACGCTGGTGTTCGCCCTGTCCACCCAGTACGGCGAGCGCCTCCAGCGGCTGCGGCCCGACCGGTTCGACCCGGCGCAGGCACCCCCGCCGCCCAACGAGTCCGCCGCCCGGCGGCTGCGCCAGATCGACGAGTACGCGCGCGGCAACCTCACCGTCTACAGCGGCTTCTCGCCGTTCACCGGATACGGCCAGGAACTCGACTCCTGGTCGCTGACCTTCGACGTGACCGCCTCCGAGCGGGAGGGCGTGCGGCCGCGGGACTTCGACGTCGCGGACCTGTACGCCCATATCGCCCGCCGGATCGGCGAGCTGTCGCTGCCCTGCCTGGAGCTGGAGGAGCGGGTGTTCGTGGAGGGCTCGGCGCTGCTGGGCGACACCCGCTTCCTGCCGGACCCGCTCGGCCGTCCGGTGGCACAGATCGGCGCCGACCGGGTGGACGCGCTGAAGCGGCACCCGGAGGAGACCGCCCGCGCCTATCTGGTCGCGCACTCCTCGGGCTGGGGCGGGGAGCTGGTGACCTCGGTGTTCCTGCGGCTGGTGCGCTCGGACTCCAACCTGTTCGTGGAGGCCCTGCCCACCGTGCTGTGCCCGCTGCTGGACCGCTACCGGACCATCGACTCCCTGATGCCGGCCCCCTCGCCGCGCGAGTTCCTCTCGATGGCGCTGCAGACCCTCGCCAGCACGCCGTTCGTGATGATCGCCTCGCCGGGGCGCGCGGTCACCGGCTTCTTCCCGGACTTCGGGCTGCGCAAGCGGCTGAAGAAGCAGCACCGGCAGATCACCCGGCTCGGGATGTTCGACTACGGGGCGCGCAAGAGCGTGCGGCAGCTCGCCTCCGCCACGGACCACCAGCGCTACTTCCAGAAGGTCGACTCCGGCATGGTCCTCAAGACCGTCGAACGGCGGATCCTGGACGCCCTGGTGGAGTTCGCCCTGGAACACGACATCGACGCCGGTGACCTGATCAAGCGTCAGGAAACCATCATCAACAACGGCATCATCGCCACCGCGGGGGCCAGGGTCGAGTCGAGCGCGGTCGCCTCGGGCGACAAGTCCCGCATCTCGGCCATCCTGAAGAAGATCCCGCGGCCCAACACCGACTGACAACCACCGCATACGCGAACGGATGAACGGGGACCGGCATGCACCAACGCAGCAACGACGGCGTCATCGCCACGGGGAACGCGCAGGTCAGGAATACGGTGGTGGCGAGCGGCAGCAACGCCCGCGTCGACTTCCGGGTCACGGAGGAGGAGCCGGAGCGGGCCGGGGGCCGTCCGCCGACCCCGCAGGAGATCAGCGACCTGCTGGCCCGGTTCGTCGAGGAGCTGCGCCGCTCGGACCACCCGGAACGGGAGGACCTGGCGGAGTTCGCCGAGGACGCGCGCGAGGAGCTGGCCGCGCCGGAGCCCCGCACCGGCAAGCTGCGCCGGGTCGCCAGGGCGCTGGTGGAGGCCGTGCCCGGGTTCGCCGGGCTGGCGTCGCTGGCGGTGACCATCGAGGAAGCCGTCCGCGGACTGTAGACGGGAGCGGGGGGTCATGCACTTCTGTGTCCACTGCGGCGCGCGCGTCGAGGACGCCGCGCGCCCGGACTGCCCGGACTGCGGGGCGCCGTTCGCCGCGCCGCGACAGCCCGGGGGCGGGTATGTGCGCATCGGCGCCACCCGGCTGCCGGGCTGGCTGCCCTGGGCCCTGCTGGCGGTGCTGGCGGCCGGCGGGGTGACGCTCGGGGTGGCCGTCGCGGGCCGCTCCGACACCCCGTCGGCGGGCGGCTGGTCCGCCGTCACCGCGTCGCCCGGCGGGTCCTACGACGGCTGGACTTCCCTGCCGTCCCCCGCCGACGGCGGGTACACCACACCGGCGGCCACACCCGACTACGACGACAGCGGCGGCTACGACGACGAGGACACCCCGACGCCGGAGCCCTCGCAGGAGACCCAGGACGCGAGCACGGTCGTCACCACGTACTACGACCACCTCAACGCCGGGAACTTCCAGGCCGCCTGGTCCATGGGCGGCAGCCGGCTCTTCGGCGGCTCCTACTCCGACTGGGTGGCGGGGTTCTCCTCCACCGCCCGCATCGACGTCTCCGTCTCCGACAACGGCGGCGGGCAGGTCGCCGCGGAGATCCGGGCCACCCAGACCGACGGCAGTGTGCAGGTGTTCCGGGGCACCTACACCGTGGCCGGCGGGCAGCTCGTCGGCGCCGACATCCGGCAGGTGTCGTAGCGCCCCGCCCGCGCCGACAGGCCGCCGACGGGCGACGGCACCCGGTGTCGGCGCTCTGTCGGCGGTTTGTCGGCGGACCCTGGCACTGTCTTCCCCATGACACGCATCGACGACAACCCCGCCGGCGGACGCTCCGCCGTGACCGTACGGGGGCTGGTCAAGCACTACGGCGAGACCAAGGCGCTGGACGGTGTCGACCTGGACGTGCGCGAGGGCACCGTGATGGGTGTGCTCGGGCCGAACGGCGCCGGCAAGACCACCCTCGTACGCATCCTGTCCACCCTGATCACCCCGGACTCCGGGCAGGCCACCGTGGCCGGCTACGACGTGGTACGCCAGCCCCGGCAGCTGCGCCGGGTCATCGGTCTCACCGGCCAGTACGCGTCGGTGGACGAGAAGCTCCCGGGCTGGGAGAACCTGTACCTGATCGGCCGGCTGCTGGACCTGTCCCGCAAGGAGGCCCGGGCCCGCGCCGACGAGCTGCTGGAGCGGTTCTCGCTGACCGAGGCCGCCCGGCGCCCGGCCGGCACCTACTCCGGCGGCATGCGGCGCCGGCTGGACCTGGCCGCCTCGATGATCGGCCGGCCGGCCGTGCTGTACCTGGACGAGCCGACCACCGGCCTCGACCCGCGCACCCGCAACGAGGTGTGGGACGAGGTCAAGGCGATGGTCGGCGACGGCGTCACCGTGCTGCTCACCACCCAGTACATGGAGGAGGCCGAGCAGCTCGCCTCCGAGCTGACCGTGGTGGACCGGGGCCGGGTCATCGCCAAGGGCGGCATCGAGGAGCTGAAGGCCCGCGTCGGCGGGCGCACCCTGCGGGTGCGGCCGGCCGACCCGCTCCAGCTGCGCCCGCTCGCCGGCATGCTGGACGAGCTGGGCATCACCGGACTCGCGTCCACCACCGTGGACACCGAGACCGGGGCGCTGCTGGTGCCGATCCTGAGCGACGAGCAGCTGACCGCCGTGGTCGGCGCGGTCACCGCGCGAGGCATCACCCTGTCCTCCATCACCACCGAACTGCCCAGCCTGGACGAGGTGTTCCTGTCCCTCACCGGCCACCGTGCCAGTGCCTCGCAGGACGCCGCGCCCGCCCGCCAGGAGGTCGCCGTATGAGCACCGCCACCCTGTCCCCGGCCGCCGTCAAGGCGGACACGCCGATCCCGCTGCGGGCCCATCTGCGGCACACCGGCGCGCTGATCCGCCGCAATCTGCTGTGGATCCGCCAGGACCCGGAGTCGATGTTCGACGCCGTCCTGTTCCCGGTCGTCTTCACCCTGCTGTTCGTGTACGTCTTCGGCGGCTCCATCGGCAAGTCGCTGGGCGGCGGCCAGGAGCAGTACGTGCAGTACGTGGTGCCCGGACTGCTCGCCATGATGGGCATGAACATGGCCCAGGGCGTGGGCACCGGCTTCAACCAGGACTTCAACTCCGGTGTCATGGACCGCTTCCGCTCGCTGCCCATCGGCCGCGGCTCGGTGCTCTTCGCGAAGATCGCGGTCGAGCTGATGCGGATGCTGTTCGCGACGGCGGTGCTGCTGGTGGTCGCCCTGCTCGTGGGCTACGACGTCGGCAGCTGGAGCGGTCTGCTGGGCTCCGTGGCGCTGTCCGCGCTGTTCGGGTCCGCGCTGATGTGGGTGTTCCTGACCCTCGGCGTGGTGATGAAGAACGCGCAGTCGGTACAGGCGATGGGATTCCTGGTGCTGATGCCGCTCCAGTTCGGCTCCTCGATCTTCGCGCCGACCCAGTCGATGCCGGGCTGGCTCCAGGCGTTCACCGACTACAACCCGCTCTCCGCGCTGGCCGACTGCGCGCGCGGGCTGATGGAGGGCGGCCCGGTGGCGCGCCCCCTGTGGGTGACGGTCGCCTGGTCGGTGGGGCTGACCGTGGTGATGGCCCCGGTCGCGATCCACAAGTTCCGCACCAAGAGCTGACGTTCCGCACCGGTCAGACCAGGGCGGTGGCCTCCGCGAGGGAGAGGCCACCGCCCTCGGCGTACGCGGCCTCGTACGACCGCTCGTCCAGCCGGTCCCGGATCCGGGCCTCGGTCAGGTCGCGGATGCGCAGTTCCACGCCGGCCACCACGTGGCCGGCCGGCAGCAGCGCCTGGGCGGCGCCGAGACAGCGGGCGGCGTCGGCGGCCCGTTCGCCGCCGTCGGCGTCGGCGAGAGCCATCGCGGCGGCGGCGAGGCAGACGGAGTGCAGATGCGGGGTGAGGGCCTGGGACAGCGGCTCGGCGCTGAGCCGCAGCGCCTTGCGGGCCAGGGTGATGGCCGTCCCGGTCCGCCGGTCCAGGGCGTCCAGCAGGGCCTCCTGGCACGTCAGCAGGGAGTCGAAGATGACGAAGCGGGCGACGGGGAGTTCGGCGCGCATCACCCGCAGCTGCTCGCGCGCCTCGGCGGTGCGGTCGGTCAGGCCGAGCCAGGAGGCCAGGTGCAGCCGGGCCATCGTCGTCGCCTCGTTCGGCGCGCCGTCCTGGTCGGCGATGACGTCCCGGAGCATCCGCTCGCCGCGCTCGCTCTCGCCCGACTCCAGCAGGACGCCGCCGAGCCGGGCGCGCAGCACGGCCGTCTGGGCGCGGGCGCCGAGACGTTCGGCGTGCTCGATGGCGGCCCGGAAGTCGGCCGCCGCCCTGTCGTAGGCGGCCCCGCGTTCGTTGGCCTCGCCGCGGGCGGCCAGGGCCTCGGTGGCGCCCCAGACGTCGCCGAGACGGCGGTAGATCGCCAGCGACTCGTCGGCGCTCCGGGTGGCGTCGCCCGTCCACGCGGCCCGGTTGGACAGGAAGTTGGCGCGCAGGTGCAGCACTCCGGCCAGCTCCCACTCGAAGCCCGGGGTCTCCCGGCAGGTCCGCACGCAGGCGTCCACGATGGTGTGCAACCGGTCGGCGCCGCCGGTCAGCAGCACGGCGAAGAACCACAGCAGGCCCGGCACCCGGCAGGTCTGCGGCAGGCCGGGTTCGTAGACCTGGGCGATGGTGCGCAGCCGGGCCTGCGCCGCGGGCGTCTGCCAGGCGTCCATCTCGGTGTCCATGCAGGCCAGATGGGCCAGGTGGACGCCGCGCCGGGCCTCCACGAGGGCCTCGCCGGTGTACGGGGGCGGGGTGTCGGTGCAGCGCTGCCAGACGGGTGCGGCCGGGCTCGCCGGTTCGGCGAACGGGTCGGGGCCGAGCGCCATGACCTCCCGGCACCAGTTACGGGTCTCCACGCGCTGGTCGCGCATCTGCCAGAACCACAGCAGGGAGTGGACCAGGCACAGCCCCTCCTGCTCGTCGCCGAGGGCGAGGGCGTGCCTGAAGGCGGTGCGCAGGTTCTCGTACTCCAGCTGGAACCGGCCGATGGCGGCGAGCTGTTCGGGGCCGCGCAGCAACGGCTCGGTGGTGCGGGCGAGTTCGCGGTAGTACGTCAGGTGGGCGCGCTCGGTCTCGGTGCGCCGCCCGGTCTCGGCGAGCCGTTCGGCGGCGTACTCGGCGACGGTCTCCAGCAGCCGGTAGCGCATGCCGCCGGCCGCGGGCGCGGCCACCACCAAGGACTTGTCGACCAGGGAGCCGAGCGCGTCCAGCGCGGCCGGGCCGCACACGGCCTCGGCGGCGGCCAGATCGCAGCCGCCGGCGAAGACCGACAGCCGGGCCAGCACGTCCCGTTCGGCGGCGTCCAGCAGGTCCCAGGACCAGTCCACGACGGCCCTGAGGGTCTGCTGGCGGGGCAGCACGGTGCGGCTGCCGGAGGTGAGCAGCCGGAACCGGTCGTCCAGCCGGTCGGCTATCTGCCGGGGCGTCAGCATGCGCAGCCGGGCGGCGGCCAGCTCGATGGCGAGCGGCAGGCCGTCCAGGCGGCGGCAGATCTCGGCGCACGCCTCGGGGTCGTCGGCCACCCGGAAGCCGGGGCGGGCCGCCGCGCCGCGCTCGGCGAGCAGCCGCAGCGCGACCGGCTCGGGCAGCGGCTCCACGGGCCGCACCAGCTCCCCCGGTACGCCGAGGGGTTCCCGGCTGGTGGCGAGGACGGTCAGCTCCGGGCAGCGGGCCAGCAGGCACTCGGCGAGCCGGGCGGCGGCGTCCACGACGTGCTCGCAGTTGTCGAGGACGAGCAGCATCCGGCGCCGGGCGCAGTGCTCCACAAGCCGTTCGAGGGGGTCGTCGTGCCGGTCGGTGACCGCGCGCATGCCGTCCACGCCGGCGCCGTGCAGCACGGTGTCCCGGGCGCCGATGGCGGTGAGCACGGCCTGGGGCACGGCGTCCGGGTCGTCCACGGGGGCCAGTTCGGCGAGCCACACCCCGTCCCGGACGCGGTGCCGTACCGTCTCGGCGGCCTCCTGGGACAGCCGGGTCTTCCCCGCGCCGCCCGGCCCGAGCAGGGTGACCAGGCGGGCCCCGGCGAGGTCGGCGGCGATGGCCTCCAGGTCGGCTTCGCGGCCGACGAAGGAGGTGAGCCGGGCGGGCAGGTTGCCCGGAGCGGCGGCGGGCGCGGCGGGCTCGGGTTCCGCGCGCAGCAGTTCGCCGTGCAGGGCGCGCAGCTCCGGTCCGGGGTCGGAGCCGAGGCGGTCGGCGAGCAGCCGGCGCACGTCCTCGTAGGCGGCCAGGGCCTGGGCGGGGCGGCCGGTGTCGCGCAGGGCGCGCAGCCGCAGGGCCTGGAGCGGCTCGTCCAGCGGGTGGTCGTCGCACAGCGCGGTCAGCTCGGGCAGCGCCTGCTCGGCCCGGCCGAGGGCGAGGGCGGCGGCGTGCCGGGCGCGCCGGGCGTCGAGCCGGCGGGTCTCCCAGCGGGCCGCGTCGGCGGCGCGGTCGGGCAGGTCCGGCAGGGCGGGCCCGTGCCACAGGGCGAGGGCCTCGTCCAGGACGGCGGCGGCCTTGGCCGGGTCGCCGTCGGCGAGGGCGGCCAGGCCGTCGCCGGTGAGCCGGTCGAAGCGGGTGAGGTCGACGTCGTCGGGGGCGGCGGCGAGCCGGTAGCCGCCGTCGGCGGAGGCGACGGCCTCCGCGCCGAGGGCGCGGCGGAGCCGGCCGACGAGCGCCTGGAGGGCGCCGGTGGCGTCGGCGGGCGGGTCGGCGCCCCACACCTCGTCCACGAGCACGGTCGCGGGCACGGTCCGGCCGGCCCGCAGGGCGAGCACGCTGAGCAGGGCACGCAGCCGCGCCCCGCCGACCGGGACGGCCGTACCGTCGGGGCGGATCGCCTGGGTGGTGCCGAGCAGCCGGTAATACACGGGGTCCATTGTCTCCGGAGGGGGCGCGGACGGTGACCGGCGGTGGGGGGGCGGCCGGCGCGGGAAGGGGGCGGAAGGAAGCCGAAGCCGGCCGGCGGCCTGACGGAGGCGACGCCCGCCGGTGACGGCCGTCGAATCGGTGGGGCCACGCCCGCCGGGCGCGACCGGAGAGGCCGCCGGGGCGGCGCCGGACGGGGCCGGTGCCGGGGGCGGTCGCCGACGGCGGTCTGCCGGTGTCGCAGGCGCGGCCCCGACGGTGGTCTGCCGGTACCGGCGAGGGTCTGGCGGTGTCGCGGGCGGGGCCCCGGCGGCTTCGCCCATGCCGCGGGCCCCGCTGTCAGGGGCGGTCGCCCCTCGTGGTCTCCAGGGTGACTAGGGCGCCGACCGTGCGGTGCGTCCGGTGGGGGCCCGGGCCGGGGCCGGGGCCCTGGGGCTCGAACCACTTCGGGCAGCTGTCGGCGGCCTGGAGGGTGTACGCGCCGGGCACCGCCTCCCAGCGGTACGGGGACGGCAGGATGACCAGCCCCTCGCTCCGCGTGGCCGCCGCGGCCCGGTCGAGGCGTTCGCGGGCGCGCTGGTCCGTGTGGACCACGTACTCCTGGCGCACCAGCTCGACGGCGCGGACCCGGCCGGTGGTCGGGCGGGTCCGGTCGCCGTGGTTCTCCACCCACGCCTCGGCCCCGTAGCACTCGTCCCGGCGTTCCGGCGTGCCCACGGCGACCAGCGGCCAGACCACCTCGTCGCCCGCCGCGAACGGCCGCCCGCAGCACTCCATCTGCCAGTCCTCGTAGAACACCCTGATCCGTGCCATCCCGCCGGCCTTCCAGGAACCCGGCGGCGACGGCGAGACGTTTTCCCCGTATGCTCTCGGATCTTCCGGGAGCCTTGTCCCCGTCCCTCGTCACCACAGGAGCCGATGCATGACCACCGCCACCACCCGCCCCGGCGACCGGCAGGTCAGTCCCGTGTTCGTCGGCATCCTGGCCGTGACGGCGGTGACCGGCTGGGCCACCTGGACCGGGTACGCCGAGCAGCCGGGCGTCGCGGTGTTCCTGTTCGTGACCGCGGCCTGGATCGTCTCCCTGTGCCTGCACGAGTACGCGCACGCGCGCACCGCCCTGCACAGCGGGGACATCACGGTCGGCGCGAAGGGCTACCTCACGCTGAACCCGCTGAAGTACACGCACGCGCTGCTGAGCATCGTGCTCCCGGTGCTGTTCGTGATCCTGGGCGGGATCGGTCTGCCCGGCGGCGCGGTGTTCATCGAGCGGAACCGGATCCGGGGCCGCTGGCGGCACAGCCTGATCTCGGCGGCGGGTCCGCTGACGAACGTGCTGTTCGCCGCGGTGTGCACGGCGCCGTTCTGGCTGGACGCGCTGGACGGCGTGCCCGCGGACTTCCGGTTCGCGCTGGCGTTCCTGGCGCTGCTCCAGGTGACGGCGGCGATCCTGAACTTCCTGCCGGTGCCGGGCCTGGACGGCTACGGCGTGCTCGAACCGTGGCTGTCGTACAAGGTGAGGCGGCAGGTGGAGCCGTTCGCCCCGTTCGGGCTGCTGTTCGTGTTCGCGGTGCTGTGGCTGCCGTCGGTCAACGGCGTGTTCTTCGACGTGGTCGACGCGGTGCTGCGGGCGCTGGACGTGGACACCTTCTCCCAGTACTGCGGCGACGCCCGGTACCGCTTCTGGCAGGAGAGCCCGGCGATCTGCTCGTTCGGTTCGTGACGGACTCGTTCAGTTCGTGACGGACGCCGAGGTGTCCCGGGCGGCGGCCTCCATGCGGGCGCGCCGGACGTAGTACCAGGTCATGTTGGACGACAGACCGGCCAGCAGCACCCACACGATCCCCAGCCAGCTGCCCTGGACGAAGGAGACGACCGCCGCGGCCACGGCGAGGACGCAGACGACGAGGGTGTAGAGGGCGATGCGGGGCATGACGGGGGGCTCCTGTCGGGGACACTGCTCGGAACTGCTTCGCCGACCAGTGTCCCCCATGGGCTCCGACCGCTCACACGTCGGTCACGCGGAGCCCGGCGTGCGCCTTGTACCGGCGGTTGACGGAGATCAGGTTGGCTACCAGCGACTCCACCTGGTGGGCGTTGCGCAGCCGCCCCGCGAAGATGCCGCGCATGCCGGGGATGCGGCCGGCCAGGGCCTGCACGATCTCCACGTCCGCGCGCTGCTCGCCGAGGACCATGACGTCGGTGTCGATGCTCTCGGTCTCCGGGTCCTGGAGCAGGACGGCCGACAGGTGGTGGAAGGCGGCGGTGACCCGGGACTCGGGCAGCAGCGCGGCGGCCTGCTCGGCGGCGCTGCCCTCCTCGGGCTTGAGGGCGTAGGCGCCCTTCTTGTCGAAGCCGAGCGGGTTGACGCAGTCCACGACGAGCTTGCCGGCCAGTTCCGCGCGCAGCGCCTTCAGGGTGTCGCCGTGGCCGTCCCACGGTACGGCGACGATCACGATGTCGCTGCGGCGCGCGGCCTCGGCGTTGTCGGCGCCCTCGATGCCGTGGCCGAGTTCGGCGGCGGCGGCCTGGGCGCGGTCGGCGGAGCGGGAGCCGATGATCACCTTCTGGCCGGCCCGGGCCAGCCGGTAGGCGAGGCCCTTGCCCTGCGGCCCGGTGCCGCCGAGCACGCCGACGGTGTACCCGGAGACGTCGGGCAGGTCCCAGGGGTCCTTGGCGGGGGCCTTCTGTGCGCTGTCGGTAGAGGTCATGGCCCGACTCTACGTCCGGGCCGGCCGGGGCACCGGCTCAGGTCAGCCGCCGTACCGGCACCCGGCGGAAGGTGATCGTCTCGTAGGTGCCGAAGTCGCCCGTCTCGTACAGCAGCCCGACCGTGTGCCGGTCGACGCGGACCAGGTCGGAGTAGGCGGCGGGCAGTCCGTCGGCGGTGTACGCCGGGCGCCAGGTGGTGCCGCCGTCGCGGGAGACGCGGATCGTCATCAGGGCACGGGCGCCCGCGGGGTCGGCGGGGGCGGAGAACAGCAGCAGGTCGGGGTCGCGCAGCTGGAGGACGGCGGCCTCGCAGACGGGTGCGGTCAGGCCGGCCTGCGGGCGGAAGGGCTTCAGGAGCGTCCTGCCGCCGTCCGGGGAGTGGGCGTCGGCGCGGTTGCCGGGGGACGGCGAGTCGTTGCGGGCGTTGAGGTAGACGCGGCCGTCGGGGAGTTCGGCGGCGGTGGTCTCGTTGACGTTGACGTAGCCGTCGGTGTTGTCGTCGAGGTAGCCGAGGTACCAGGTCTCGCCGCGGTCGTCGCTGAGCAGGCAGTGCCCGCCGTTGTACTTGGCCTCGGCGCCGGTGTCGGTGCCGGTGGGCGGCAGGGTGTGGTTGGCCGGGACGAGGACGCGGCCGGTGGTCAGCTGGAGGGCGTGGCCGGGGGTGGTGGCGTACCAGCGCCAGCCCGGCTGTTTCACCTGCGCCGTTATCTCCCTGGGCGCGGACCACGTCACCCCGTCGTCGTCGCTGTGCTGCACCCACACCCGCCGCCCGTCGGCGTCCGGGACCTGCCCGCGCACGATGGCGGCCTCGGTGGCGGAGGCGGCGGCGCGGATGTGGACGAGCAGGATGCGGCCGGTGTCGAGGACGACGGGGGCGGGATTGCCGGCGAGGTCGGCGCCGTTGCTCGCGGCGACCTGGAGCGGGCCCCAGGTCCGGCCGCCGTCCGTGGACCGCTTCAGCACGATGTCGATGTGCCCGTGGTCGGCGGCGGAGCCGACCCGGCCCTCGCAGAAGGCGAGCAGGGTACCGGCCCTGGTGGCGACGACGGCGGGGATGCGGAAGCTCGCGTAGCCCTCGCGGCCCGCGCGGAAGGGGACGGTCACATCGGTCGGGGCGACGGTCACGTCGGTCATGGGGCGACTCCTCGGTGGCGGACGGGGCGGGGACGGGACACGGACGGGGCGGGGGGCGGGGCGTGGGCGGGGGCACGGACGGGAAGCGCATGGGCCGCGCGCGGGTCGCTCGGGGTCTCGTACGGGTCGCTCGGGTCGCGCACGGGTCTCGCGGGTCTCCTGCGGGTCTCCTGCGGGACCCGCATGGGGCGCCTTTTCCCCGGGTCGGGCGAATTCCCGGTGAACTCCGGGTCACGAGTGGCCCGTTGCGGCAGGATTCGGCCACATGGACGCCGTACGGGTCGCGTTGCTGCGGGAAGTGCTCGCCGGGACGGAGTGGCTGGGGGCCACCCGGAGGTTCGCGGGGGTGCTGCGCGGGTCGGTGGTGGCGCACGGGGGCGGGCTGCTGCTGGCGGGCACGCCGGAGTACGAGCCCTGGCACCTGGCCGCGCATCTGGTGGACGAGGCGGCCTGGTCGGGCACGCCCGAGCTGGCGCCGACGCTGGTACGACAGCACGCCCGCCCGTCCGACCCCGCGCATCTGGCGGTCGGGCCGGGCCGGATCTCGGCGGCGCGGCGCGGGGAGACCCTGCTGGTGGTGGCGCCGGAGGAACCGGCGTCGCTGCTGGAGCGGGTACACGATGCCCGGCGGGCCGGGGTGACGGTGCTGGCGCTGGGCGGCGCGGGCGGGAGCGAGCTGGCCGCGATGGCGCACGACACGCTGGCCGTGCCGGAGGGGGCGGAGCTGGACCTGGACTCCGTCCAGCACCTGGTGAGCGCGGCGGCCGGCGAGAACGCGGGGCCGCCCCGGGCCCGCCGGGGCTTCCGGGACCGCCTGTGCCGTCTGACGGAAGCCCTGACGGCTCCGCCGCCCGCCCCGTGGTGACCTGGGCCTCGCCCCGCTGTCCCCGACCGTCGGCGGCGGCTCCGACGGGGCCGGCGGGGTGTTCCGGCCGGCCGTGTGGAGCCGGACGGTCCCGGACGAGCTGCGCGGCCGGCTCGCCCGTTTCGAGCTGCCGTCGTACTCGGTCGGCCCGCGGCTCGGCGGGGTGCGGGCCGGTGCCACGGCCGCCTGGGCGGGGGTGCGGGCCCCGGTCGGGTCCGGCGGTCCGGCGTGCGCGGGCGCGGTGGGGGCTGCCGGGGCGGTGTCTGCCGGGGCCGATGACGTACGACGCGTGGACGAACGGGCACGCGGTGCGGACGCCGGAGCGGGAGCGGCGCGCCCCCGTAGCCGGATACGGCCCGGTCAGTCCTCGTCGGCCCGCTCGCCGGACGGCGCGTCGTGCCAGCGCGGGTCGTTCTCCCACCGGAGGTTGCGCTCGGCGGCGGTCTCCATCGCGTGCCGGGCCTCCTCGGGGGAGGCATACGGTCCGAAGCGGTCCTTGCCCGGGCAGTCCGGGCCCTCCTCGACCTTCCGGTGCTCCAGGCAGTAGTACCACTCGCCCGGTTTGCCGGCCGTGCGCTTCTTGAACAGGGCCATGGACAGCTCCTCTCGCCACCGACATGTTCCCCCACGCCCGCTGGTTAGACTCGCTGGCATGTCTGGCCAGTCGCTGCTCGTACCAGGGGAGCTGTCTCCCATCCGTTCGGTTCCCGGAAACATCCGCCGCCCCGAGTACGTCGGCAAGCCCGCGCCGGCGCCGTACACCGGGCCGGAGGTGCAGACGCCCGAGACCATCGAGGCGATGCGGACCGCCGGCCGTATCGCCGCGCGGGCGATGGAGGAGGCCGCGAAGATCATCGCGCCGGGGGTGACCACGGACCAGCTGGACAAGGTCGCCCACGAGTACATGTGCGACCACGGCGCCTACCCGTCCACGCTCGGCTACCGCGGTTTCCCCAAGTCGCTGTGCACGTCCGTCAACGAGGTCATCTGCCACGGCATCCCCGACTCGACGGTCCTCAAGGACGGCGACATCGTCAACCTGGACGTGACGGCGTACATCGGCGGGGTGCACGGCGACAACAACGCCACGTACCTGGTCGGCGACGTGGACGAGGAGTCGAGGCTGCTGGTGGAGCGCACCCGGGAGTCGCTGAACCGGGCGATCAAGGCGGTGAGGCCTGGCCGGCAGATCAATGTCATCGGCCGGGTCATCGAGTCGTACGCCAAGCGCTTCGGCTACGGCGTCGTGCGGGACTTCACCGGGCACGGCATCAACTCGTCGTTCCACTCCGGGCTGATCATCCCGCACTACGACAGCCCGCACGCGACGACGGTGATGCAGCCGGGGATGACGTTCACCATCGAGCCGATGCTGACGCTGGGCACCCACGAGTACGACATGTGGGACGACGGCTGGACGGTCGTGACGAAGGACCGCAAGCGCACCGCCCAGTTCGAGCACACCCTGGTGGTCACGGACACCGGCGCGGACATCCTGACCCTCCCCTGAGCCCGGGCGCCGGGTGCCCGCGGGGGTCAGCGCTCCAGACGGACCCGGCCGCCGACCTCGGTCCAGCCGTGCGGCTGGGGCGCGGTCAGGATCTGCGAGCCCCGGCCCTGGACGATGTTCAGGGCCCGGCCGAGCAGGTCGGTGAGCAGCAGCGCCGCCGCGCCGGTGGCCTCGTCCTCGCCGGTCCCGTCGTCCCGGCCGGGGAAGGCGCGGGCCCGGATCCGCCCGGCCGCCTCGTCCTCCCAGGCCCAGGCGTACACCCTCCCCCAGACTTCGTCCGGGGGGACCCCCATCTCGCTCCTCCCCCAGACTTCGTCCGGGGGGACCCCCACCTCGCTTCTCCCCCAGACTTCGTCCGGGGGGACCCCCATCTCGCTTCTCCCCAGACTTCGTCCGGGGGGACCCCCATCTCGCTCCGCTCGCCCGGTGGCGGCACGGGTAGCGCGTCCACCTCTGCGGCGCTCCGGTACCGGCGCAGGGTGCGCGGCGGCGCCCACTCCGCGCGGGCCTCGATCCAGCTGAACTCGCCGTCCTGGCGGGCGCCGACCACACCGGCGGGGGTGACGAGTTCGGGCACGTCGAGCAGCCAGGCGGTGCCCACGCAGGGGTGCCCGGCGAAGGGCAGGCGCAGGGTGGGCGTATAGATGTCGATCACTCCGCGCTCGGGGTCGTCCACGAACACGGTCTCGCTGAAGCCGAGCTTGGCGGCCAGTGCCTGCCGGTCGTCGCGCCCGGGCAGCGCCGAGCCGTCGCGGACGACACCCAGTTCGTTGCCGTAGCCGCCGTCCGGCCCGCAGAAGACGCGGAGTACGTCGTAGTCGGTCACCCGGGCATTGAAGCACCGCGGGGTCCGCCGGGGGCCGCACCGGGCGTTTTGACCCTCTCTTTGCCGTGGTGTGATGTCCGCTTTGCGACTCCGCAATCAAGTCGTGTCTGTGCGCGCGCCGTGAGAGCCGAATCACCGAACGCGCGGGTACGGGCGTGGTAAGCCTCGGGTAAGTTAGGGCAGCCTCACCACACGAATCGCGCTGGGAGCCTGCATGCGAGCCGTCCGACTGACCGTCACCGCCGCCGTGACCGCGGCCGCTCTGACCGCCCTCTCGGCGTGCACCTCGAAGAGCGACGCCAAGGACGGTGACGCCATCCAGGTCACCGCGGCCGACTCCGCGTGCGACACCTCCCGCACGTCCGTGCCGGCCGGCCAGGTCACGCTGAAGATCGAGAACAAGGGTTCGCGGGCGACCGAGGTCGAGATCCTCTTCCCGGACGACCGGATCGTCTCCGAGAAGGAGAACATCGGGCCGGGCACCAAGTACACCCTCACCGCCGAGGTGAAGGCCGGCTCCTACGAGATCGCCTGCCGGCCCGGCATGAAGGGCCACGGCGTCCGGCAGAAGCTGATCGTGACCGGCGGCGGCGCCACCGCCAAGCGCGACCCGAGGCTGGACACGGCCGTCGCCCAGTACCGCATGTACGCCCAGGACCAGGCCGACGAGACGCTGCCGAAGGCCGAGGCGTTCGCGAAGGCCGTCCAGGACGGCGACCTCCAGGCGGCGAAGAAGGCCTACGGCCTGTCCCGTCTCGGCTGGGAGCGCACCGAGCCGGTCGCCGAGTCCTTCGGTGACATCGACCCGAAGGTGGACGTCCGCGAGGACGGCCTGGAGCCCGGACAGAAGTGGACCGGCTGGCACCGGCTGGAGAAGGCCCTCTGGCAGGACAAGAAGATCGGCGCCGAGGAGAAGGCCCTCGCCGGGCAGTTGGTGACGGACCTCAAGGACTGGCAGAAGCGCGTCGGGAAGGCCGAGATCACCCCGACCTCCATGGCCAACGGCGCCAAGGAACTGCTGGACGAGGTCGCCACCGGCAAGGTCACCGGCGAGGAGGACCGCTACGCCCACACCGACCTCGTCGACTTCAAGGGCAACGTCGAGGGCGCGCGGAAGGCCTACGAGCTGCTGAAGCCGGTCGCCGCGAAGAACGACCCGGCGCTGACGAAGGAACTGGACAAGCAGTTCGCGGCGCTGGACGCGCTCCTCGACAAGTACCGCTCGGACAAGACCTCGTACGACTTCGTCTCCTACGACAAGGTCGGCAAGGACCAGCGCAAGGAGCTGTCGGACGCGGTGAACGCGCTCGCCGAGCCGCTGTCCAAGCTCGCCGCCGCGGTCGTGAAGTAGGCAAGGGGAGGGCGATGACCGAGACCCAGGGGAGCAATCCGTCCCGCCGGGCGCTGATCGGCTGGGGCGGTGCCGGGCTCGCACTCGGGGCCGCCGTGGCCGGCGGGGCGGTGGCGATGGCCCAGGCCGGCGAGGACGTGGACCCGGCCGCCGACGGGGCGGGCGGCGCGGTGGAGTTCCACGGCGTCCACCAGGCCGGCATCGCCACCCCGGTGCAGGACCGGCTGCACTTCGCCGCGTTCGACGTGAAGACCGACGACCGCGAGGCGTTCGTCCAACTGCTCAAGGACTGGACGGAGGCGGCCCGCCGGATGACCGCCGGCAAGCCGGTCGGGGCGGGCGCCTACGGCGGGCTCGCCGAGGCCCCGCCGGACGACACCGGCGAGGCGCTCGGGCTCAAGCCGTCCCGGCTGACGCTGACCATCGGGTTCGGGCCGTCGCTGTTCGACAGGTTCGGTCTGGCGGACAAGCGGCCCGAGGCCCTGGTCGACCTGCCCAAGTTCCCCGGCGACAACCTGGAGCGCGCCCGCACCGGCGGCGACCTGTGCGTCCAGGCGTGCGCCGACGACCCGCAGGTGGCCGTGCACGCCATCCGCAACCTCGCCCGCATCGGCTTCGGCAAGGTGGCCGTGCGCTGGTCCCAGCTCGGCTTCGGCAAGACCTCCTCCACCACCCCGGGCGCGATGACCCCGCGCAACCTCTTCGGCTTCAAGGACGGCACCCGCAACATCGCGGGCACCGAGACCGACCGGCTGGAGCAGCACGTCTGGGTCGGCGACGGGGACGGTCCCCCGTGGATGACCGGGGGGTCGTACCTGGTCGCCCGGCGGATCCGGATGAACATCGAGACCTGGGACCGGACCTCGCTCCAGGAGCAGGAGGACGTCTTCGGCCGGGACAAGCGCGAGGGCGCCCCGGTGGGCAAGGCCAAGGAGCACGACGAGCCGTTCCTGAAGGCGATGAAGCCGGACGCGCACGTCCGGCTCGCGCACCCGGACTCCAACAACGGGATCACCATCCTGCGCCGGGGCTACTCCTTCACCGACGGCACCGACGGCCTCGGCCGGCTCGACGCGGGCCTGTTCTTCCTCGCCTACCAGCGGGACGTGCGCAAGGGCTTCATCCCGCTCCAGCGCAGGCTGGCGGCGCACGACGCGCTCAACGAGTACATCCAGCACGTGGGTTCGGCGGTCTTCGCGATCCCGCCCGGCGTCCGGACCTCCGGCGACTGGTGGGGCCGGACGCTGTTCTCGAAGGAGGCGTAGCCCGTGTTCTCCAACTACCTGATCGGCCTGCGCGAAGGGCTGGAGGCGTCGCTCGTCGTCTGCATCCTGATCGCCTACCTGGTCAAGACCGGCCGCCGGGACGCCGTCAAGCCCATCTGGGCCGGCATCGGTGTCGCGATCGCCATCGCCATGGGCTTCGGCTGCGCCCTGGAGTTCGGCTCGCAGGAGCTGACCTTCCAGGCGCAGGAGGCGCTCGGCGGTTCCCTGTCGATCGTCGCCGTGGGCCTGGTGACCTGGATGGTGTTCTGGATGCGGCGCACCGCCCGGAACCTGCGGTCGGAGCTGCACGGCAAGCTGGACGCGGCCCTGCAGCTCGGCACCGGCGCGCTGGTCGCCACCGCGTTCCTCGCCGTGGGCCGGGAGGGCCTGGAGACCGCGCTGTTCGTGTGGGCGTCGGTGCACGCCGCCTCCGACGGCACCCCGCGCCCGCTGGTCGGGGTCGCCCTGGGCCTGGCCACGGCGGTGCTGCTGGGCTGGCTGTTCTACCGGGGCGCGCTGAGGATCAACCTGGCGAAGTTCTTCACCTGGACCGGCGGGATGCTGGTCGTGGTCGCGGCGGGCGTGCTGGCGTACGGCTTCCACGACCTCCAGGAGGCCGACTGGGTGCCGGGCCTGAACAACCTGGCGTTCGACATCAGCGGCGCCATCCCGCCGGACAGCTGGTACGGCACGCTGCTGAAGGGCGTGTTCAACTTCCAGCCGGATCCGACGGTCGTCCAGGTCACGGTGTGGGCGCTGTATCTGGTCCCGGTGCTCGCGCTGTTCCTCTCCCCGGTAGGGTTCGCCTCCGGGAAGGGGAAGGTGAAGGAGCCCGATGACCAGGGAACGCAGCCCTCGGCGGCCTCGCAGGCGTGACCGTAACGCACTCATAGCGGCCGCGCTGACCGCTTTGTCGCTGACGGTGAGCGGGTGCGTGGTGGTGCACGGGGAGCGCGAGGTGCTCCCCGCCGCCACCCGCGCCGAGGCCGTCAAGGCCGTCACCGCGTTCACGGACGCGTACAACAAGGCCGACAAGGCCTACGACAGCTCCGTCGACGCCCCCTACGTCACCGGTGCCCTCGCCGCCATCGACTCCGCCCGGCTGAGGGCGGGGCATGTCAACAGCCCCTCCGGCAACCCGGCCCACACCCCGCTGACCCTGACGGACGTGAAGATCACGATCCCGAAGAAGGCCGGCTGGCCCCGCTGGTTCGTCGCCGACGCCCGGGGCAACAAGGGCGGCGACGTCCGCTGGGTGCTCGTGTTCACCCGAGGCGACCTCGGTGAGCGGTGGCGGGTGGCCTATCTGACCCTCATGGCGCCCGGGACCGTACCGGAGTTCGAGAAGGACGCGGACGGCTGGGCCGAGGCCGTGCCCGCCGACTCCCCGGAACTGGCCGTCCGCCCCGACGCGTTGAGCAAGACGTACGCGGCCTATCTCAAGAACGGCGGGAAGGCCTTCGCGGACGGCCGCGACACCAGCGGGCTGCGCGCCGCCCGGAAGAAGGAGGCCGAGAAGCCCGGTCTGGTCCGGCAGTTCATCGACGAACCGCTCACCCACGGCGCCTACGCGCCGCTCGCGCTGCGCACGGCGGACGGCGGGGCGCTGGTGTTCTTCACCACGCACCACTACGAGAAGCGGACCGCCGCCACCGGCGCCACCGTGCCGATCCCCAACAAGGACGTGCGGGCCCTGATCAAGGGCGAGGTGAAGCAGTCGCTGACGATGGAGTCCGTCGCCAACGAGGTGGTGCTCGACCCGGCCGGCGACGGTCCGGTGCGGATGCTGGGGCGGGTGCAGGGACTGACGTCGGCGCAGGGCGCCTGAACCGGGGCGGGCCGGCCGGCGCGATCGGCCGGGGCGCGCGTCGGCCATGTGGGGCCGGGGCGTCGGTCACACGGACCCGGGGCGTCGGTCAGTGGCGCAGGGGCCAGGCGGCGCCCGGGTGGTCGGCCTCGACGCCGTGCCGGGCGCAGGCGTCGGTGAGCGCCTCCAGCAGGCTCAGCGGATCGGGCAGCGGGTGCTCCGGGCCGCGCACCCAGCGCACCCGCTGGTCGTCGCCGGGCAGCCGGGCGGGCGGTACGAGGACGTAGGAGCCCCGGCAGTGCCAGCGCAGGCCGGGATGCTCGTCCATCGTCTCGGGGTGGCAGTCCAGCTCGCACGGCCACCACTCGTCCTCGTCCTCCGGGGTGCCCCGGGTGAGGGTGAAGAACAGCATGCGGCCGTCGTCGCTCTCGGCGACCGGGCCGACCTCGACGCCCGCGCCGAGCAGCCGCTCCAGCGCCTCCCGGCCGGCCTCCAGGGGCACGTCGAGCACGTCGTGCACCATGCCGGTGGCGGTGATGAAGTTGGCCTGCGGCTGGTGCCGGGCCCAGCGCTCGATCTGGGCGTGGTCGGTGGTGGACTGCGTCTGCCAGGCGAACGACACCGGGTGGCGGGCCGGGGTGGGGCAGCCGACGCGGTCGCAGGAGCAGCGGTACCCAGGCGCGGGGTGCGCGGCCGGGGCGAGCGGGAGACCCGCGCCGGCGGCGGCGAGCAGCAGGGCCTCGCGGCCACCGTCGCCGGCGGCGTCCTCCTTCGGGCGGCGTCCGCGCAGCCACTGGGAGAGTTTGCCCTGCCGGCCGGGCCGGCCGCCGAACGTCCCGCTCATCTATCCCCTCGCCTCGCTGGTGTAGCGGACAGCATGCCTTATCGTCCCATCTTCGCGTGGACCGGGGGGCCGCCGCAGGCGAGTGGCCCACTGTCACCGTCAGGGGTGCGGGCGGTCAACGCGGTGCCAGGCCGTACAGGGCGTAGTCGACCAGGGTGTCCGTGTAGTCGTGGGTGATCGGGCCGGTGTGCTGGAGCCAGCGCTGGGCGAGCGGCGAGACGAACAGCTCCAGGGCGATCCGGGGGTCCACGTCGCGCCGTACGTGCCCGGCGTCCTGGGCGGAGCGCAGCCGGGCGACGTACAGCTGGAGCTGGGGTTCCAGCAGCCGGGCCACGAAGACGCGGCCGAGCTGCTCGTTGACGACGCCTTCCGCGGTCAGCGCCCGCGCCGGGGCGTCGAAGCGGGGGTCGAGCAGTTCGTCCACCGTGGCCCGCAGCACCGCCTTGAGGTCGGCGGCCAGGTCGCCGGTGTCCGGGATGCCGGCGGTCTCGGGTCCGGCCGTCTCGGGCCCGGCCGGGCGGGCCGTCTGGTCGGCGAGGTCCAGGAACGCCTCCAGCAGGACGTCCGCCTTGGAGGACCACCAGCGGTAGATGGTCTGCTTGCCGACCCCGGCGCGGGCGGCGATGCCCTCCACGGTGGTCTTCGGGTAGCCGACCTCCGCGACCAGGGACAGGGCGGCGGCGTAGATCGCCCGGCGGGACTTCTCGCTGCGGCGGGTGACGTCGGGGGCGGGCTTGGGGACCATGGGACCGAAAGTAACAAGCCGGGGCGGCGGGCTACGACGCGGAGCCGTACGGCGGCCAGGCATCGCCCCAGTCGGCGTCCCGGGCGGCCTTGTACAGGTCGCCGTGGCGCTTGGTGACCGTGCCGCGGCGCAGCCGGCCCTCGGCCTCGCACAGGTCGAGCAGCACCTGGCCCTTGCGGAGCTGCGGGCGCCGGACCACCCGCGCGGGGGCCGGCTCGGCGGGCAGCAGGGTGGCGGCGACGTAGGAGAACTTCTCGTCCTCGTACGCCAGTGAGCCGCCCTTGACCTGGCGGTGCAGGGAGGAGCGGCCGACCCGGGCGGAGAAGTGGCACCAGTCGGTGCCGGGCGCGATGGGGCAGGCGGCGCTGTGCGGGCAGGGCGCGGCGATCCGGAAGCCGGCCCGGACCAGCCGGTCGCGGGCCTCCAGGACGCGCTCGTAGCCGGCCGGGGTGCCGGCCTCGACGATCACGACGGTCCGGGCGGCGCGGGCGGCGGCGTCGACGAGGGCGGCGCGGTCGGTCTCGGCGAGTTCGTTGAGCACGTACGACACCGTGACCAGGTCGGTGTCGTCCAGGGTGAGGTCCGCGCCGATCCGGGCGCGCTGCCAGCGGGCGTCCTTCAGGACGGGGTGGGCGGCGGCCAGCCGCCGGCCGAGGGCGAGGGCGGGTTCGGCCCAGTCCAGCACGGTGACGCCGCGCTCGCCGGGCCAGGTGGACTGCACGGCCCAGGTGGCGGCGCCGGTGCCGCCGCCGACGTCGGTGTGGCCGGCGGGGGTCCAGCCGGGGACGGCGTCGGCGAGGGCGGCGAGGGCGGAGCGGACCGCCTCGAAGGTGGCGGGCATGCGGTAGGCGGCGTACGCGGCGACGTCGGCGCGGTCGCGGAGGATCGGCGCGTGGGTGGGGGTGTCGCCGCGGTAGTTGGCGATCAGGCGGTCGACGGCGGCGGCCACCTCCTTGGGGGGCAGGCCGTCCAGCAGTTCGGCCAGGGCCGTGCGGAGGGGGTCGTTCACCCGGCGATTCTATGGCGCCCGGCACCTTCGTCCTCCCGGCCCGCCCAGCCGGTCCGGCCGGCCCGGCATGGCGCCCTCCCGCCCGGCCTAGACGACCGCTCTCGCCAGCGTCGTCGCCAGGGCCGCTCTCGGGGCGCTGTCGGGTGGGCGGCGGCGGGGGTGGACCGTGTTGGCCAGGAGGATCAGGAAGGTGT
Source organism: Streptomyces nogalater (assembly GCF_039532885.1). Lineage (NCBI taxonomy): Bacteria > Bacillati > Actinomycetota > Actinomycetes > Kitasatosporales > Streptomycetaceae > Streptomyces > Streptomyces nogalater. Next base: position 29,333 of record NZ_BAAASM010000018.1, read on the forward strand.
CGGTGGCCGGGTCCAGGACCAGGGACGTGCCGGTGAAGCCGGTGTGGCCCGCCGCGCCGCGGCCCGCCAGTTCGCCCATGAACCACGGCTGGTCCAGCAGGAAGCCCAGGCCGGGCGGGGTGAACAGCAGCTCCACGTAGTCGGGGCCGAGGATGCGCGCGGGGCCGTAGGAGCCGCCGGCGAGCAGGGCGCGGCAGAAGACGGCCAGGTCGGGCCCGGTGGAGAACAGGCCCGCGTGTCCGGCGACCCCGCCGAGCGCCCAGGCGTTCTCGTCGTGGACCTCGCCCCGCAGCATCCCCCGCTCGGCCTTGGCCCACGGCCGCCGCTGGTCCTCGGTGGCCGCGGCGCCGGCGCAGGGCCCGAAGCCGGTGGCGGTCATGCCGAGCGGCCGGGTGATGCCGTCCCGCACCAGGACGTCCAGAGCGCGGCCGGTGATCCGCTCCAGGACGGACTGGAGCAGCAGCATGTTCAGGTCGGAGTAGCGGTAGGTGCCCGGCCGGCCCGTCGGTGCCTCGGCGCGCAGCAGGTCCAGCCGCGAGGCGTGGTCCGGGCAGTCGTACAGCGGCAGTTCCGGGCGCAGCCCGGAGGTGTGGGTGAGCAGCTGCCGCACCGTGACGCCGTGCTCGGCGGCGGCGTGGAAGTCGGGCAGGTAGTCCCCCACCCGGGCGTCGATGCCGAGGGTGCCGCGTTCGATCTGCTGCACGGCGGCGACCGCCGTGAACAGCTTGGTCAGGGAGGCCAGGTCGAAGCGGGTGTCGAGGGCGGCCGGGACCCGGGCGGGGGCCGGCAGCTCGATGCCGGTGCCGGTCGCCGGATCACAGCCGGCGTAGCGGACCGCCCAGCCGGCGGCCTCGGCGACCGCGATCACGGGTCCGCGGCCGGCCAGCACGACCGCGCCGGCCGCCCAGGGGCGCTCACCGGCGGTGAGGGCGTGCACCCCGGCGACCAGGTGCCCGAGCCCGACGGGGTCGAGCCCGGCGCGTTCCGGTGTGCCGGCGCGCAGTCTCGATGCGCTCAGCTCGCGTCTCCCTCCGCGTGCGCACGGGAGGTCTCCCGTGTCCTCCAGGGACGGCACATTCCCACGAAGCAGGCCGCCGCGACCAGTGCTCCGGCCAGCTGGACCACGGCCATGGGCACGGCGGTGCGCTCTCCGGCGACGCCGACGAGCGGGGAGGCCACCGCGCCGACGAGGAAGGAGGAGGTGCCGAGCAGCGCGGAGGCGGAGCCGGCGGCGTGCCGGACGCGCAGCAGGGCGAGGGACTGGGCGTTGGGCAGGGTGACGCCCATCGCGGACATCAGGACGAACAGGGCGGCGGCGACGGGGACCAGTCCGGTGTCGCCGAAGGCGCCGGTGGTCATCAGCAGCAGGGCGGCCGCGGCGAGCACGATCACCGCCAGGCCCGCCGCGAACACCTTGTCCAGGCCGACCCGGCCGACCAGCAGCTTGCCGTTGATCTGCCCGGCGATCACCAGGCCGACGGAGTTCAGGCCGAACAGCAGGCTGAAGGTCTGCGGGGAGGCGCCGTAGATCTCCTGGATGACGAACGGGGAGGCCGATATGTAGGCGAACAGCGCGGCGAAGGCGAAGCCGCCGGCGAGCATGTAGCCGGTGAAGGGCAGGTCGGCGAGGAGGCCGCGCATCGCGCGCAGGGTCTCGCCCATGCCGCCGCGGTGCCGCTCGGCCGGGGGCAGGGTCTCCGGCAGCCGCAGCCAGACCAGGGCGGTGAGCAGCGCGCCGATCACCGTGAGCACCACGAACACGCCCCGCCAGTCCGTCACCCGCAGGATCTGCCCGCCGACGAGCGGCGCCACGATGGGCGCGGCCCCGGAGATCAGCATCAGGGTGGAGAAGAAGCGGGCCATGGCGACACCGTCGTACAGGTCGCGTACGACGGCCCGGGCGATGACCACCCCGGCCGCGCCGGCCAGGCCCTGCACCAGGCGGAACGCGATCAGCGTCTCGACGGTCGGCGCGAGGGCGCACAGGGCGGTGGCGGCCAGGTAGACGACGAGCCCGGTGCGCAGCGGGCGGCGGCGCCCCCAGCGGTCGCTGAGCGGGCCGACGATCAGCTGGCCCAGCGCGAGTCCGGCCATGCAGGCGGTCAGGGTGAGCTGCACGGTGACGGCGGGGGCGTCCAGGGAGCGGGTGACCTGCGGCAGCGCGGGCAGGTACATGTCCATCGCGAGCGGGGTGGTCGCGGTGAGGGCGCCGAGGAGGAGGGTGACGAGGGGGCCGGTGCGCCCCGGGCCCCCGGCCTGCGGGGGCGCGGCGGCGGGGTGGTGGTCCTGTTCCGGCGTCGGTGTCGCCGCGTGCTCCGGCATCTGCCCCTCCCTGTCCGTGCCTTGGGTCCCTGTGGCGTCGAGATCACCGACATCGGTGTCACCGACCCGACCGGCACCTATGCTCTCAGCTCGTACACACTGCCGAGGCACACACGAGCGAGGGCGGGGCGGCGATGGCGGAGCAGAGCGTGCGGTGGGGGATCCTGGCGACCGGAGGGATCGCGGCGGCGTTCGCGGCGGATCTGGTGGATCTCCCGGACGCGGAGATCGTGGCGGTGGCCTCGCGCCGGCGGGAGTCGGCCGAGGCGTTCGCCGAGCGGTTCGGGGCGGAGCGGGCGTACGGCGACTGGGAGTCGCTGGCCGCCGACCAGGACGTGGACGTGGTCTACGTCGCCACCCCGCACTCGGCGCACCGGGCGGCGGCCGGGCTGTGCCTTCGGGCGGGCCGGAACGTGCTGTGCGAGAAGCCGTTCACGCTGAACCTGCGCGAGGCGGAGGAACTCGTCGCGCTGGCCCGGGAGCACGGCCGCTTCCTGATGGAGGCGATGTGGATGTACTGCAACCCGCTGGTCCGGCGGCTGAGGGCGCTGGTGGCGGACGGGGCGATCGGCGACGTGCGCACCGTACAGGCGGACTTCGGGATCGCCGGGCCCTTCCCGGCCGGGCACCGGCTGCGCGACCCGGCGTTGGGCGGCGGGGCGCTGCTGGACCTGGGCGTGTATCCGGTGGCGTTCGCGCAGCTGCTGCTGGGCGAGCCGGACGGGATCGCCGCGAGCGCGGTGCTCTCGCCCGAGGGCGTCGACCTGCAGACGGGGGCCGTGCTGTCCTGGGACAGCGGTGCGCTGGCCGCGCTGCACTGCTCGATCACCGGCGGTACGGGGACCACCGCGTCGGTCACCGGGACGCGCGGCCGGATCGACGTACCCTCCGGCTTCTTCCACCCCGAGCGGTTCGTGCTGCACCGTGAGGGCCGGGACCCGGAGGAGTTCGCCGCCGATCCCGCCGACGGTCCGCGCACCAGCCTGCGGCACGAGGCACGGGAGGTCATGCGGGCGGTGCGGGCGGGCGAGAAGGAGTCGCCGCTGGTGCCGCTGGAGGGGACGCTCGCGGTGATGCGCACGCTGGACGCGGTGCGGGAGCGGATCGGGGTGCGGTATCCGGGGGACGCGGCGCCGGTGGGCGTATAGCGGCGCGACGGGCCGCCCGTCGGCTCCGGATAACCGTATGGCGGACAGCTGATTCCGCATGGCGGACTCTCCGCCTACGCTGCGGAGCATGACTGACAGGAACTCGAAGATCGCGGTGGTGACCGGGGCCGGGTCCGGGATCGGGCGCGCCGTCGCCGTGGAGCTGCTGCGCGCCGGCTGGTCCGTGGCACTGGCCGGCCGGCGCGCCGAGCCGCTGACGGAGACGGCGGCACTGGTGCCGGGGGCGGCCTCGCTCGCCGTCCCCGCCGACGTGTCCCGGCCGGAGGACGTCGACGCGCTGTTCACGGCGACCGTGGAGCGGTTCGGCCGGGTGGACCTGCTGTTCAACAACGCGGGGACCTTCGGGCCCGGCGGGGTACCGGTCGAGGAGCTGCCGTACGACGCCTGGCGGCATGTGGTGGACACGAACCTCAACGGGGCGTTCCTGTGCGCCCAGGCCGCCTACCGGCGGATGAAGGAGCAGGATCCGCGGGGCGGCCGCATCATCAACAACGGTTCCATCTCGGCGCACACGCCCCGCCCGCACTCGGTCGCCTACACCGCGACCAAGCACGCGCTGACCGGGCTGACCAAGTCGCTGTCCCTGGACGGGCGGCCGTACGGCATCGCGGTCGGCCAGATCGACATCGGCAACGCGGCGACCGACATGACGGAGCGGATGCGGGCGGGTGTACTCCAGGCGAACGGGGAGGTCACCCCGGAACCGGTGATGGATGTGGCCGATGTGGCGCGCACGGTCCGGCACATGGCGGAACTGCCGCTGGAGGCGAACGTGCAGTTCGCGACGGTGCTGGCGACGACGATGCCGTACATCGGACGGGGCTGAGCCGCACCCGGTCCGCACCGGCGGGCGGAACCGGGACGTCCGCGGTATTGCGGCCGGTTGCTGACCTATGCTCAACTTTTCTCCACCGGAGCTTCACAGTTGGAGCATGACGGTTCCGCGGCCATTCCGAGGGGGAGGCGGCGGCCGTTCCACCGGTCCGGAGCTGGGGGGCTCACCTCGCGTCACCGCGAGGCCGGACCGGGACAAGGGAACGGCCGCCGCGCAGGCATGCGCGGCGGCCGGGGGCGGAGTGCGCCTGCCGGCCGCCGCCAGATCCGGGGCAGGGCTCAGGGCCGTTTACCGGCCGTCGCCGGGTACGGCAGGGCTCAGGCCACCGCTTGCTACTGCCGCCGCCGGGTACGGCAGGGCTCAGCGCCGCTCGCGACCGCCGCCGCCGGATACGACAGGTCCGGTGCGACTTGCGACCGCCGCCGGATACGACAGGTCCGGTGCGACTGCGACCACCGCCGGATACGACAGGTCCGGTGCGACTTGCGACCGCCGTCGGGTATGGCAGGCTCAGCGCCGCTTACCGGCCGCCGCCAGGTTCGGGGCAGGCTCAGGGCCGTTGTGTCGTCGGCGGTTGTGGTTTCTCGCCCTCGGGTGTCGCCGGGCGGGTCCGGCGGCGGCGCAGGGCCCAGGCGCCCGCTCCCAGCAGGGCGAGCGCTCCGGCGCCGGCCGCCACGGCGGTGCCGGCGGAGCCACCGCCGGCGGTCACCGTGCCGGGGGCGCCCGCCGCCGCGCGCACCGCCTGCCGCCCGGGCGCCGGGCTCGCGCTCGCCCCGCCCTCGCTGAGCGCGGTCACCAGCGTGCCCACCGGCCGGGCCGAACGCCCGTGGGTGAAGCCCCAGTCGAGCAGCGCGGCGGTCTCCTCGTACACGGCGTTGCCGCCGGCCTCGGGATGCATCACGGTCACCAGCAGGGTGCGCCCGCCACGGGTGGCCGCGCCGGTGAACGTGTTGCCGGCATGGCTGGTGTAGCCGTTCTTGACACCGAACAGGCCCTCATATGTCTTCAGACCCCATGCCCCGGTCAGCAGACGGTCGGTGTTCTGGATCTGGAACGTCTTCTTGCCACCCGCCGGGAAGTCGGCCGTCTTCGTGCCGCAGTAACCGCGGAAGTCGGCGTCCTTCAGCCCGTGCCGGGCGAAGAGCGTGAGGTCGTACGCCGAGGAGAGCTGCCCCTTGTGGTCGAAGCCGTCGGGGCTGACCACATGGGTGTCCAGGGCCTGCAGGTCCTCGGCCCTGGCCTGCATCTCGGCGACGGTCTTGCCGATGCCGCCGTTCATGTGGGACAGCACGTGCACGGCGTCGTTGCCGGAGCGCAGGAACACGCCCTGCCACAACTGCTCGACGGTGTAGGTGATGCCGGGCTTGATGCCGACGAGGCTGGAACCGGCCGGGACGTCGGCGAGGTCGGCGTCGGTGACCTTGTACCGCCGGGCGCGGTCGAACTTCTTCAGCACGGTGTCCGCGAACAGCATCTTCAGTGTGGACGCGGGCGCGAGCCGCCGGTGCGCGTCGAACGAGGCGAGCACGTCCCCGCTCGCGTGGTCGGCGATCAGCCAGGCGCGGGCGGTGAGCTTCCTGGGCAGCCCCGAGGCGCCGCGCACCTGGACGCCGGTACGGGCCAGACGTTCACCGCCGACGGCCGTGGCGGCCGCGGCGGCCCCGGTGGCCGTGGACAGGGGCAGGGCGGCGGCCGTCAGCCCGAGGACGGCACGCCGGCTGAGCCGGGAACATTCACGCACCCCGGGACCGTACACCGCGGCGAGCGGACGTTCCGCGACCGGAGGGACGTACGGTCCGGATCACGCCGCGTTCCGGCGCGATCCGCCAAGTCACCACGGATGACCGGGGTTTCGGGTGGGTTACGGGGGTTTGGGCGGTGCCGCTCACCTGTCGAGCAAGTGGTCGATCTCGGTCAGCTGGTCGGCGGTGAGCGGTCCCTTCCCGATCGCCCCGGCGTTCTCCTCGGCCTGGGCGACGGTCCGGAAACCGGGGATCGGCACGGTGCGCGGACTGCGGGCCCACAGCCAGGCGAGGGCGCCCTGGGCGAGGGTACGGCCGCCGCTGGTGAGGACGGACCGGACGGCGTCGATCCGGTCCAGCCACCGCGGGTCGGCGCCGGAGCCGTCGGACGCGTACCCCGGGAGCCAGGCGGGCGGCCGGCTACGGATGTCCTCCGCCTCCAGCGCCCCGTCGCGCCGCCCCGCCAGCAGGCCCATGGCCAGCGGGCTGCGGTTGACGCTCGCCAGCTCCAGCCGCTCGCACAGCGCCAGCGACCGGGGCGCGTCCTGCAGGACGTTGAGGGCGTGCTGCACGGCCGTGCAGTGCGGGCCCTCGGCGAAGACGGCGGCCCGCGCGGGATCGTCGGTGCTCCACCCGTAGGCACGCACCAGCCCCTCCCGTACGAACTCCTCGCAGGCGTCGCGGAGTTCGGCGGCGCGGTCGGGGTCGGCATCGGCGATGTGCAGCTGGTACAGGTCGATGTGGTCGGTGCCGAGGCGGCGCAGGGAGGCGGTGAGAGCCCGCCGCGCGTACTCCGGGGTGTCGTCGGTGCCGGTCAGGGTGCGGGTGTCCGGGTCGAAGACGTTGCCCCACTTGGTGGCGAGCACCACGTCGTCCCGCCGCTTGCCCAGGGCCCGGCCCAGGATCTCCTCGCTGTGCCCGGTCCCGTAGGAGTCGGCCGTGTCGAAGAAGGTGACGCCGAGGTCGAGCGCCCGGCGGACGGCCCGTACGGACTCGTCGTCGTCCACTTTCCCCCAGCCGACGGGCTGCCCGTCGGCGGTCCGGTGCTCACCCCCGATGGCCCAGCACCCGAAGCCGAGTGCGCTCACCTCTATGCCGCTGCGTCCCAGCGTCCGTGTGGTCGTCATGGGCCAGACGCTAGGAGTTGGAGCGCACGCGAGGACAAGCCCCCGGGCAGCCTCGGTGACCGGCGGGCGGGAGTCCCGTACGGGTGCTTACAGATCCTTACGGGCCCTTACGGGCCCTTGCAGGCCCTTACGGGTCCTTACGCCTGCCCGGTGTCGTTGTCATGGCGTCAGGCTCACACCCCGGCCACGGGCCCGCCACCCGAACGGCAGCCACGAGGGGCCGGGCGGGACCGGGGGTGCGAGGCTGGAGCCAAGGGGGTCCCGGAGTGGGACACCGGGAGGAAGCCCGCAAGGTAACCACCGGTAGGGAACCACCGGGGACCAGACCTCCGGGAAACCGGACCTCCGGGGAACCAGACCTCCGGGGAGCCAGGGGGGGGGAGCCTGTCCGCCGTCTGCTGGGAGTCACCGTGACCTGTTACGACCGACGTGATCTGGGCCTGCTGCTGCTCCGGCTGGGCACCGGCGGGGTGCTGGCGGCACACGGCACGCAAAAACTGTTCGGCTGGTTCGGCGGACACGGCCTGGAGGGCACCGGCCAGTTCATGGAGTCCATCGGCTATGTGCCCGGCAAGCTGAGCGCGATGGCGGCGGGCCTGGCGGAGACCGGCGGCGGCACGCTGCTGGCGCTCGGCCTCGCGACCCCGGCGGCGGGTGCGGCGGCGGCCGGCGGGATGGCCGGTGCGGCGGCGGTGCACGTGCCCAACGGTTTCTTCGCCCAGGAGGGCGGTTACGAGCACGCGGCGATCCTGGGCCTGACCGCGGCCGGCCTGGCCGTCACCGGCCCCGGCCGCCTCTCCCTCGACCACGCCCTCGGGCACGTACTCGACCGCGGCTGGATGGTCCCGGCCGCCCTCGGCGTGACGGCGGCGGCGACGGCCCTCGTGGTGGGCGCACGCAACCGCCGGCTACGGAGCAAGGCGCAGGGCGAGCAGGAGGCCCTGTTCGAGGAGTGAGCCGACGCCCACCCAACGCCGGGGCCGGACCGCCCGCCCGCCCCTGGGACCGGGCCGCCCATCCGACACCGGGACCGGGCCGCCCGTCGGACGCGGGGTACGGGGCGTCCGTCGGACACCGGGTACGGGCCGTCCAGCAGCCGTAGGCACACACACATGAACGGTCGCACTACGACGCAAACGGACCGTTGTGGGCGGTGGGGCGCGGACCGTCGTACTACGGCGCGAACGGGACCCATGGGGACGGTGCGAGCAAGCCGTCCCGAGGGCTGCCGAACGCACTGACGACTTTCGGCCATCTTCGAGCTCCCGCCCCTCCGGTCCCCTCCGCCACACCCCGCCCAGTCACCGGCGACACCCCGGCCGCTCCCCCTCCGCACACGACGCCGAAGAGCCCCCGAAGCCCTTGCCGCGCCTGGCCCGGGAGCCTCGTTCTCCCTCGCTGTCCGAACACCCAACAACCCCGTCGGACACTACATCTGGGGTCCGTTGCCAGCGGAGACACAAGATGTATGCTCCCACCTGATTTCGGCGCCACCTGAGACGCCCACGGCACAACGGGCCCCTCAGGCACAGGCGGCTGCCTTGCCACGCCTTGCCACACCTGTGTCCCGGGCCCCGTTTCCATCCGACGAGGGAGCACCACGTGACCATGGCTCCAAGCCATCCGGCCGCGCTCACCGAGGAGCGACCGCAGCACGATCCGGAGCCCGCGCTGCTGCGGACCCTGTCCGGGCTGACGGCCGATCTGCCCGACGCCGATCCCGGGCGGGTCGCCGCCGCCGCGCTGCGCGGACGGTCGGCGCGGGCCGACGAGGCGGAGCTGCGCGAGCTGGCCACGGAGGCCGCCGCCGGCCTGATCGCCGAGGACCCCGCCTACTCCCGGCTGGCCGCCCGCCTGCTGACGATCGGCATCCGCCGCGAGGCCCGCACCCAGGGGGTGACCTCCTTCACCGAGTCGGTGGCGGTGGGTCACCGTGAGGGCTTGATCGCCGACCGCACCGCCGAGTTCGTCCGCACCCACGCCGCACGGCTGGACGCGCTGGTGGACTCCGCCGTGGCGGAGGGCGCCGACGACCGCTTCGGCTACTTCGGCCTGCGCACCCTGTACACCCGCTATCTACTGCGCCACCCGATCACCCGGAAGGTCATCGAGACGCCCCAGCACTTCATGCTGCGCGTCGCGAGCGGCCTGGCCGAGGACGACACGGCCCGTTCCGTGGACGAGGTCGCCTCGCTCTACGGTCTGATGAGCCGCCTGGACTATCTGCCGTCCTCCCCCACCCTGTTCAACTCCGGCACCCGCCACCCGCAGATGTCCGCGTGTTACCTGCTCGATTCACCCCTGGACGAGCTGGACTCGATCTACGACCGCTATCGGCAGGTCGCCCGCCTGTCCAAGCACGCCGGCGGCATCGGACTGTCCTACTCCCGCATCCGTGCCCGGGGTTCCTACATCCGGGGGACGAACGGGCACTCCAACGGGATCGTGCCGTTCCTGAAGACCCTGGACGCCTCGGTCGCCGCCGTGAACCAGG
>NZ_BAAASM010000019.1:0-82268 GCF_039532885.1 Streptomyces nogalater
ACACCGAACTGCCGTCGTCGAACCCGGCGGTGCTCGCCTTCCTGCGGGAGTACGAGGACGACCTGGTGCTGTGCGTGCACAACTTCTCCCGCTTCGCCCAGCCCACGGAGCTGGACCTCAGCCGGTTCGGCGGGCGGCATCCCGTCGAGCTGTTCGGCGGGGTGCGGTTCCCGGCGATCGGCGAACTGCCGTACCTGCTCACCCTCGCGGGGCACGGCTTCTACTGGTTCCGGCTGCGCCGCGAGGCCGCGTAGCCCGGCACCCGGTGGGGCGGTTTCCACCGTCCCACCCGGGGCACCCCTCAGTAACACCCCGACCACTCCCGGGGAAAGGACGTGACGCCATGGCGGAAACGGTCACCCCCTCCGGCACCACAGGTTCACTCCTCGCCTCGCTCGACCCCCTGCTGCGCACCTGGCTGCCCCGGCAGCGCTGGTTCGCGGGCAAGGGGCGCCCGGTCACCGGCTTCACCCCGGTGACCGTCACCGAACTGCTGCCGCCCGGCGGCCGGCTGGGCCTGTACCACCTGCTGCTGCGGGTCCACCAGCCGTCCGCGCCGGGCGGCGAGCCGCACCCCGGCGACTGCTACCAACTGCTCGTCGGCGTGCGCCGGGCGCTGCCGCCCCGGCTGGCGCCCGCACTGATAGGGCACGTCACCAAGGGCCCGCTCGCCGGGTGCACGGTGTACGACGCGCTGTACGATCCCCGGCCCGCCGAACTGCTCCTGGAGGCCCTGCGCCGCCGGACCCGGATCGGCGTGCTGCGCTTCGAGCGGGACGCGCGCCAGGAGATCCGGCCCGGTCTCGTGGCCCGGCTGATGACCGCCGAGCAGTCCAACTCGTCCGTCGTCTATGGAGATACGTTCATTCTCAAGGTGCTGCGCCGGGTGGTGCCCGGCGTCAACCCCGATCTGGAACTGCCGCTCGCCCTGGCCCGGGAGGGCTGCCGGCAGGTGCCCGCGCCGACGGGCTGGCTGCGGGCCGAGCCGGGCGGTGAGCCGTACGTCCTCGCCGTGCTCCAGCCCTACGTCAGCGGGGCGAGCGACGGCTGGGAGCTGGCGCTGCGCGAGCTGGCCAAGGGCGAGGACTTCGCGGCGGAGGCGCACGCGCTCGGCCGGGCCACCGCCGAGGTGCACACCGCGCTCGCCCGCGCCCTGCCCACCGTCACCCTCGGCCGCACCCAGCTGGAGCTGCTGGTGGACGGCATGGCCGAGCGGCTGGCTGCGGCCGTGCAGGCGGTGCCGGCCCTGGGGCCGTACGAGCCCGGGCTGCGCTCGGCCTACACCGCGCTGGGCGGCCTCGCCGCCGAGGGCCGCACCTGGACCGCCCAGCGGGTGCACGGCGATCTGCACCTGGGGCAGTGCCTGCGGGCGCCGTCCGGCGGCTGGTCGCTGATCGACTTCGAGGGCGAGCCGGCCCGGCCGCTGGCGGAGCGGCGCATGCCGCAGCCGACGGTGCGGGACATCGCGGGGATGCTCCGTTCCTTCGACTACGCGGCCCACTCGGTGCGTCCGCCCGCCCCGGGCTGGGCACACGCCTGCCGGGCGGCCTACTGCTCCGGGTACGCGGAGGCCTCCGGCCGCGATCCGCGCACCGATCCGGTGCTGCTGCGGGCCTACGAGACCGACAAGGCGGTCTACGAGGTCGTCTACGAGGCACGGCACCGGCCCGACTGGCTCCCCGTACCGATGTCGGCGATCCGCCGTCTCGCCGCGTCCGACCCGACCTGACCCGACCCGTCCCTCGTCCGGGAGACTCGCTCGTGACGTCCAAGAAGCCACCCGCCAGGAACACCCCCGGCACGACCGGGAACCAGACCGCCGGGAACACCACGGCCCGGGAGAAGGCCGCCAGGGAGAAGGCCGCCAGGGAGAGGGCCGCCGGGGAGACGGCGGCAAGGGAGAGGGCAGCCAGGGAGGAAGCGGCCGGACAGGCGCGAACGGCACGGACACGGACCGGGCAGGCCCAAACCGGTCAGGCCCAAACCGGTCAGGCACGGACCGGGCAGCCCCAGGCCGGGCAGCCCCAAGTGACGGAGGCACAGGTGCCGCAGGCCCGGGCCGGGTCGGCGCGGGCCGTGCGGGTGCCCGCGCAGTCGGCGCCGTCCGGGCTGGAGGGCACCCCCGCGCCCGTCTCCTCCCCCTCCCCCTCCGCCTCCCCGGCGCCCGTCGTCTCCGCGGTCTCCGCCGCCGTGGACGCCGGTGACCGTGAGCGGCTGCTGCACGGGACCCACCACGATCCGCACACCGTGCTCGGCGCCCACCCGGTCCCCGGCGGGGTCGCCTTCCGGGTCTTCCGCCCGTACGCGCGCGCCGTCACCGTGGACTGCGGCGAGCTGCGCGCACGGCTGCACGACGACGGCGACGGCTTCTTCTCCGGCCTGCTCCCGCTCGCCTCGGTGCCCGCCTACCGGCTGCTCGTGACGTACGACAGCACGGCCTTGGAGACCGAGGACCCCTACCGCTTCCTGCCCACCCTCGGCGAACTGGACCTGCATCTGATCGGCGAGGGCCGGCACGAGCAGCTGTGGCGGGCGCTCGGCGCGCATGTCCTCACCCACCAGGGCGTCACCGGCACCCGGTTCGCGGTGTGGGCGCCGAACGCGCGGGGCGTCCGGGTCTGCGGCGGTTTCGATTTCTGGGACGGCACCGGCTTCCCGATGCGCTCGCTGGGCGGCACCGGGGTCTGGGAGCTGTTCGTGCCGGGGATCGGCGAAGGGGAGCTGTACAAGTTCGAGATCACCCGCCCGGACGGTTCGCGCACCCTGCGCGCCGACCCGCTGGCCCGCCGCACCGAGGTCCCGCCCGCGACCTCCTCCATCGTGGACGTCCCGCACCACGAGTGGGGGGACGCCGAGTGGCTGGCGCACCGCGCGGACACCCCGGTCCACGAGGCCCCCTTCTCCGTCTACGAGGTCCACCTGCCCTCCTGGCGGCCGGGACTGACGTACCGGGAGCTGGCCGAGGAACTGACCGCCTACGTCCGGGAGATGGGCTTCACGCACGTGGAGCTGATGCCGGTCGCCGAGCACCCCTTCGGCGGCTCGTGGGGCTATCAGGTCACCGGGTTCTACGCCCCGACGGCCCGTCTCGGCACCCCCGACGACTTCAAGTACCTGGTGGACCGGCTGCATCAGGCCGGCATCGGGGTGCTGATGGACTGGGTGCCGGCCCACTTCCCGCGCGACGAGTGGGCGTTGGCCGCCTTCGACGGGTGCCCGCTGTACGAACCCCAGGACCCGGCGCGGGCCGCCCATCCGGACTGGGGGACGCTGGAGTTCGACCTCGGCCGGCGCGAGGTGCGCAACTTCCTGGTGGCGAACGCCGTGTACTGGTGCGAGGAGTTCCACATCGACGGGCTGCGGGTGGACGCGGTCGCCTCCATGCTCTACCTGGACTACTCGCGGGACTCCGGGCAGTGGACGCCCAACGAGCACGGCGGCCGGGAGAACCTGGACGCGGTGGCCTTCCTCCAGGAGATGAACGCCACGGTGTACCGGCGTTGCCCGGGCGTGGTCACCATCGCCGAGGAGTCCACGGCCTGGGACGGCGTCACCCGCCCCACCCACCACAGGGGCCCGAGCGGCTTCGGCGGGCTCGGCTTCGGCCTGAAGTGGAACATGGGCTGGATGCACGACTCGCTCCAGTACATGAGCCACGACCCCGTGCACCGCAGGTACCACCACCACGAGATGACCTTCTCGATGGTGTACGCCTACAGCGAGAACTACGTCCTGCCGATCTCCCACGACGAGGTGGTGCACGGCAAGGGGTCGCTGGTGTCGAAGATGCCGGGCGACTGGTGGCAGCAGCGCGCGAACCACCGGGCGTACCTGGGCTTCATGTGGGCCCATCCGGGCAAGCAGCTGCTGTTCATGGGACAGGAGTTCGCGCAGGGAGCGGAGTGGTCGGAGGCCCGCGGCCCGGACTGGTGGCTGCTGGACCCGGGGTACGGCGCGGCGGCGGACCACCGGGGCGTCCAGGATCTCGTCCGGGACCTGAACGCGGTGTACCGGGCGAGCCCGGCACTGTGGCAGCGGGACACCGACCCGGCGGGGTTCGAGTGGATCGCCGGGGACGCGGCGGACGACAACGTCTTCGCGTTCCTGCGCCGCGCCGCCGACGGCACCCCGCTGCTCGCGGTCACCCACCTGGCACCGGTGGTCCGCCCCGACTACCGCATCGGGGTACCGGAGGACGTCCCGGCCTGGGTGGAGATCCTGAACACCGACGCCACCCGGTACGGCGGCAGCGGCGTCACCCACCCGGATCCGGTCAAGCCGGAGCCGCTGGGCGCGCACGGGCGCCCGGCGAGCCTCCGGCTGACCCTGCCGCCGCTGGCTACGGTGTGGCTGCGTCCGGCGTAGCCCGGTCGGGGCGGGCACGTTTCCCTGTCCCACGGCATTCACGGGGTGCAAGCCCCTGGTGAATGGCGGGTGCCGTCAGGCCGGGGGTTCCTGTTCGGCTCTGTCGGAGCCGGGGCAGGACCCCCGGCGCGTCAGACCGTGTTCACCAGTCCCTTCGGGAGCGGCCCCGTGTGCAGTACGCCCAGGTGCTGGGTGGCGCGGGTCAGGGCCACGTACAGGTCGCTCGTGCCGTAGGCGGCGGGTTCCACCACCAGGACGGAGTCGAACTCCAGGCCCTTGGCCTGGCGGGGGTCGAGCAGGACCACCGTGCGGGTCAGGTCGGGTTCCGCGCCCGCCGTGACCCCGTCCAGGCGCGCGGCGAGGGCGCGGTGCAGCTCGCGGGGGGCGATGACGGCCAGCCGGCCCTCCTCGGGGGTGAGTTCGGCGACCGCCTCGGCGACCGCGCCGGGCAGGTCGCCGGCGGCCTGCCGCACCCAGGGCCGGGCGCCGGTGGCGCGGACCGAGCTGGGCGGCTCGAAGTCCGGGTGCGCGGCGCGGACCACGGCCGCCGCCAGGTCCATGATCTCGGCCGGGGTGCGGTAGTTGACGCCCAGCCGGGTGTGCTCCCAGCGGTCCTCGACATAGGGGGCGAGGATGTCCGCCCAGGAGCCGACGCCGGCCGCCTCCGCGGTCTGGACGGGGTCGCCGACCAGGGTCATCGAGCGGGTCGGGCTGCGCCGCATCAGCAGCCGCCAGGCCATCGGTGACAGTTCCTGCGCCTCGTCCACGATGATGTGCCCGAACGCCCAGGTGCGGTCGGCGGCGGCGCGCTCGGCGGCGCTGCGGTGGTCGGCCTCCTCGTGCCGTTCGGCGAACCGCTCGGCGTCGATGATGTCGTGCGCGGACAGGACCTCGCTGGCCTCCGGGTCGCTGTCCTCCTTGTCCTCGAACTCGTACGTCCGGGAGGCGTACGACACGTCGAGCACGCCCTGCGCGTAGGCCACCTGGGTCTCGCGTTCGCGTTCGGCGCGGGCGCGGGCCAGCCGGTCGTCCTCGCCGAGGAGTTCGGCCGCCTCGTCCAGCAGCGGCACGTCGGCGACGGTCCAGGCGCGGGTCGCCGGGCGGCGGATCGCGTCGGCGTCCTCCTTCGGCATATAGCCGTCGGGTTCGGCGAGGAAGTCGGCGACCAGCCGCTGCGGGGTGATCCGCGGCCACAACCGGTCGATGGCGTCCCAGACCTCGGGGTTCTCGGCGAGTTCGTCGCGGATCTGGGTGATGTCGGAGGCGTCGAGCAGGCTGCTGCCGTCGTAGGGGTCGGTGCCCACGCGCTCGGCGTACAGCTCGGTGAGCGTGTTGAGGAGGTAGCCCTCGAAGTGTTCGCGGGCCGCGTTGTGCGGCAGTTTGGCGGCGCGGGTGCGCTCGCGGGCGACGTTCACCAGGCCGTCGTCGAGCATCAGCACCTCCCGGTCGTGCTCGATCGCGATCACCGGGTCCGGCAGGGCCTGCCGGTCGCGGACGACGGCGGCCAGTACCTCGGCCATGTCGGCGCGGCCCTTGACGGCGGCGGCCTCGGGGGTGTCGGCCGCGGTGGCCTTCACCCCGGGGAACAGCTCGCCGACCGTGGCCAGCAGCACCCCGGTCTCACCGAGGGAGGGGAGCACCTCGCCGATGTAGCCGAGGAAGGCGGGGTTGGGGCCGACGATGAGGACCGCGCGGCGGGCCAGCAGCTCGCGGTGCTCGTAGAGCAGGTACGCCGCCCGGTGCAGGGCCACCGCGGTCTTGCCGGTGCCGGGGCCGCCCTCCACGACCAGTACTCCGCGGTGCGGTGCCCGGATGATCCGGTCCTGCTCGGCCTGGATGGTCTGCACGATGTCGCTCATCCGGCCGGTGCGCGCCGAGTTCAGCGCGGCCAGCAGTACGGCGTCGCCGTTGTGGTCCTCGTGGCCGGTGCGGGTCGCGTCGCCGAGGTCCAGGATCTCGTCGTGCAGGGAGGTGACCGTCCGGCCCTCGGTGGCGATGTGCCGGCGGCGGCGCAGGCCCATCGGGGTGTGGCCGGTGGCCAGGTAGAAGGGGCGGGCGACATCGGCCCGCCAGTCGATCAGCACGGGGGTGCGCTCGGCGTCGTCCTCGCGCAGCCCGATCCGGCCGATGTGGTGTGTGGTGCCGTCGGCCAGGTCGATCCTGCCGAAGCAGAGCGAGCCGTCCACGGCGTTCAGCGCGGCGAGCAGCCCCGAGCGCTCGGCGACCAGGATGTCCCGCTCCAGCCGGGCCTGCATGGGCTTGTCGCCCTGGGCGAGCGCGTCCGCGACGGAGGTCTCGGTCTCGCCGCGCAGGACGTCCACGCGCGCGTACAGTCCGTCGATGAATTCCTGCTCGCCGCGCAATTCATCGTCCGGAAATTCGCTGTTCGACAGATCCGCGTTTGACAATTCCGCTCCCGCCCGCATATACTGTGGTCACTGAACTTCTTCGCGATCTCTCGAATAGAAGTCGCGAACCACTGAATATACGCAGAGAAATCCCCCGGACGCAATTGCCCGGGGGATTTTTTCGGTTCCGGCGGCTCAGGCGGTCCTGCTGTCCGCCGGCTCCTTCTCCGCGTCCTGCTCCTGCGGGGTCGCGGCGTCCCGGCGCGGCAGCAGGACGGCCACCAGGACCGTGCCGACACCGAGGATCACCGCGCCGACCAGGCTGGTGTGGGCGACCGCGTCGGAGAAGGCGGAGCCGACCGCGTCGGCCATCTGCCGGGCGCCGGAGGCCAGCTCGCCGGCCTGCTGCTTGAGCTGCGCGGCCTGCTGCGGGTCGGTCGCCTGCTGGGCCCGCGCCGCGGCCTGGTGCGCCTTCTCGCCGATGCCCTGCGCGACGGCGTACCCGGCGCCGACCGAGTCCTGCGCGGTGTCCAGGGCGCTCGCCGGGAGCTTGCTGCCCTTGGTGGCGTCGGACAGGTGGTCGCTGTAGGAGGTGGCCAGCAGGGAGCCGAGGATGGCGATGCCGAGCGAGCCGCCCAGCTCCAGCGAGGTGTCGTTGACGGCGCCGCCGACGCCCAGCTCCGACTCGGGGAAGGCGCCCATGATGGCGTCGGTGCAGGGCGAGAGGGCGAGGCCTATCGCGAGGCCCAGGATGATCAGGGGGGCCACGAAGTCGCCGTACGTGGAGCCCGCGTCCACCCGGGTGAGCAGGGCGAGGGCGACCGTGCCGCCGGCCATGCCCGCGCCGACGGTCCACTTCATGCCGACGCGCGGGGTGAGCAGCGCGGTCAGGGCCGAGCCGACGAAGACCGCGCCGGCCAGCGGCAGCATGCGCACACCGGTCTGCAGGGCGTCGTAGCCGAGGACGAACTGCAGGTGCTGGGTCAGGTAGTAGAAGGCGCCGAAGACGGCCAGGAAGAACAGGGCGACGGCGAGGTTGGAGCCGGCGAAGCGGCGGGCGGTGAAGCGGCGCACGTCCAGGATCGGGCGCGGGTGGCGCAGCTCCCACAGCACGAAGACGACCAGGCCCACGCCGGCGACGACGGCCGCGCCGATGGCCTTGGCACCCCAGCCGAAGTGCGGCCCCTCGATGATCATGTAGACGAGCGCGGCGGTCCAGATCACCGACAGCACGCCGCCGACGTAGTCGATGCGGTCGTGGTGGCCCGCCTTGGACGGCGGGACGAGGACGAAGGCGGCGATCAGCGCGACGGCCGCGACGGGCACGTTGATCAGGAAGGTCGAGGACCAGCCGTGGTCGCGCAGCAGGGCGCCGGCCACCACGGGGCCGGCGGCGATGGCGAGGCCGGCGGTGGCGGTCCACAGGGTGATGGCCTTGGCCCGCTCGGCGCGCGGGAAGGTCGCGGCGAGCAGCGAGAGCGTGGCCGGCATGATCAGCGCGGCGCCGACGCCCATCACGGCGCGGGCCGCGATGACGGTGGCCGCGCTGTCGGCGAGGTAGCCGAACACGGCGCCGCCGCCGAACACCACCAGGCCGAGGACGAGCGCGCCGCGCCGGCTGTACTTGTCGCCGATCGCGCCGAGCAGCAGCATCAGCGCGGCGTACGGCACGGTGTAGCCGTCGATCACCCACTGCAGGTCGGCGCTGGAGAGCCCGAGGTCCTTCGTCATGTCGGGCGCGGCGACCGTGAGGGCGGTGTTCGCCATCACGATGATCAGCAGGCTGAGGCAGAGCACCAGCAGCGCCCACCATCGCCGGGCGTAGGGGCGTTCCATCCTCTCGACCGGTTCGGTCATGACGAGTCGCATGGCAGGGGTCGCCCTCCTCGGGTACGCGACGGACTTGCACAGTAACGTGCAATTGCACAACTATGTGCAATGTACGACCTTGCACAGAGCTGTGCAAGTCCAGTCGGAAAGGGGGCGGGAAGGCACAATGACCGCCATGACCACGGGTAACACCAGCCGCGCCGACGCAAACCGGCGCCGCATCCTCGACGTCGCCCTCGCGGAGCTGCTGCGCGATCCCGACGCCTCCATGGACCAGATCGCCCGCGCGGCAGGCGTCGTACGACGGACGGTGTACGGCCACTTCCCGAGCCGCGAGGCGCTGATCAGCACGCTCGTGGACGAGGCGGTCCAGGCGCTGGCGGACGCCGACGCGGCGGGCCGGGCGGGAGTCACCGACCCGGCGGAGGCGGTGGCCCGGTCGGTGCTCGCGGTCTGGCAGACCGCCGACCGCTACCGGCTGCTGATCGCGCTGGCCCAGCGGACGGTCACCGTCCAGGGCATCCGCGACCGCCTCGCCCCCCTGCGCGAGGCGAAGGTACGGCTGCTCCAGCGCGGGCTCGACACGGGCGTCTTCCACTCCCCGCTGCCCGCGCCGGCGCTGGCGTACGTCCACGAACAGATGTTGTTCGCGCTGATGGAGGCGGTGAACGACGGCCTCCTGGCAGCGGCGCAGGCGGGCCGCTCGGCCACGGTCGCCGTCCTGACCGCGGCGGGCGTACCCGCCTCCCGGGCCATGGAGCTGGTGGCCGAGGTGGCGTAGGAGCGCCGTGGCCCGGCAAAGGGCCGGCCGCCCGGCCCCGGTTCAGGCGGGGCCGGACGGCCGGAGCGGGAGTGCGCCGGAAAGGGCGCGGGGCCGTGCCGGTCCTCAGGCCTTGACCAGCCCCTCCTCGCGGACCTCCGGCCCCTCGCTCACCGCGGACCGTCCCTCGTCCAGCAGCGTCGTCTCGTCGAACGGCACCTCCCCGGCCAGCACCCTGCGCACCCGCTCCTTGTCGATCTCCTTGGTCCACGTGCCGACCAGCACCGTCGCCACCGCGTTGCCCGCGAAGTTGGTCAGGGCCCGCGCCTCGCTCATGAACCGGTCGATGCCGACGATCAGCCCGACGCCGTCGACCAGGGCCGGCTTGTGCGACTGCAGGCCGCCGGCCAGCGTGGCGAGGCCCGCGCCGCTGACCCCGGCCGCGCCCTTGGACGCCAGCAGCAGGAACAGCAGCAGCGGGATCTGCTCGCCGACCGACATCGGCGTCCCCAGCGCGTCCGCGATGTACAGCGACGCCATGGTCATGTAGATCATCGTGCCGTCGAGGTTGAAGGAGTAACCCGTCGGCACGGTGATGCCGACCACCGGCCGGCTGACGCCGAGGTGCTCCATCTTCGCGATCAGCCGGGGCAGCGCGGACTCCGACGACGACGTGGACAGGATCAGCAGGAACTCGCGGGCGAGGTACTTGAACAGCGAGAAGACGTTCAGCCCCGCGACGATCCGCAGCAGCGCGCCGAGCACCAGGAAGACGAACAGGAAACAGGTGACGTAGAAGCCGAGCATCAGCACGGCGAGGCTCTTGAGCGCGTCGACGCCGGCGGAGCCGACCACGGCCGCGATCGCGCCGAACGCGCCGACCGGCGCGGCCCACATCACCATCGACAGGATGCGGAAGACGAGCCGCTGGAGGTGCTCGATGCCGCGCAGCACCGGCTGCCCGGCCGGGCCCATGGCCTGGAGCGCGAACCCGGCGAGCAGCGCCACCAGCAGCGTCTGGAGCACCTGTCCCTGGGTGAACGCGGACACGAACGTGTTCGGGATGACCGACAGCACGAAGTCCACCGGCGGCAGCGCGTCGCTCTCGACCTGGGCGTGCCCGCTCTTGCGGAGCGCGTCGGTCAGGTGCAGACCGTCGCCGGGGTGCAGCACATTGCCGACCAGGAGGCCGATGGCGAGCGCGACGAGGGACATCACCAGGAAGTAGCCGAGGGCGATACCGCCGACGGCTCCGACCTTCGCGGCCTTCCGTACCGAACCGATACCGAGCACGATCGTGCAGAAGATGATCGGAGAGATCATCATTTTGATCAGGTTCACAAAGCCGGTGCCCAGCGGTTTCAGCTCCACCGCCGCGTCGGGCCAGATCAGGCCCACGGCGATGCCGAGCGCCACCGCCGCGATGACGGCGATGTACAGGTAATGGGTGCGGTCCCGCTGGGCGCGGGGTGCGGCAGATGCCGTATCGGCGGGGCTGGCGGCCACGACTGCCCTCCTTGACGTCTTCGTCGGCGAACAACCGGCGTGCGGCTCACGTCCGGGCGTTGTAGGAATGCCGTGACTATCTCCCGGCCTGTGAGGGCGGTCACCCTTCCGTTCATTTAGTTCACGATCGGACGGAGAGGCACACTGCTGGCATGCGTCTGCCCGCCCTCCCCCGACCCCGCAGCCTGGCCGGCCAGCTGTTCGCCATGCAGGCCGTGCTGATCGCGGTGGTCGTGGCCGGGTACGCGCTGTTCACCTACGTCAGCGACCGGCGGCAGGCCGAGGAGTCCGCCGCCCGGCAGGCCACGGCGGTGGCCCGGTCGGTCGCCGACGCCCCCTCGGTCCGCGCGGCGATCCGCGGCCCCGACCCCACCGCCCGGCTGGAACCGTACGCCCTCCAGGTCACCCGGGACGCCAACGTCGACTTCGTGACGATCATGGACCCGTCCGGCATCCGCTGGACCCACCCGGACCGCGAGCAGATCGGCAAACGCTTCCTCGGCACCATCGGCCCCGCCCGGCACGGCCGTACCTTCACCGAGACCTACACCGGCACGCTCGGCCCGTCCGTCCGCGCGGTGACCCCGGTCCGGGACGGCGACCGGATCACCGGGCTGGTCAGCGCCGGCATCAAGGTCGAGACGATCAGCGCGCGGATCCAGGACCAGGTCACCGCGCTGCTCGGGGTGGCCGGCGGGGCGCTGGCGCTGGGCGCGGTCGGCACCTATGTGATCAACGCCCGGCTGCGCCGCCACACCCACGGCATGAACGCCACCGAGCTGAGCCGGATGCACGACTACCACCAGGCGGCACTGCACGCGGTCCGGGAGGGGCTGCTGATGCTCGACGGCCGGTACCGGGTCGCGCTGGTCAACGACGGCGGCCGGGAGCTGCTCGGCCTCGGCGGCACACCCGACGCGGAACTGATCGGCCGCTCGGTGGCCGGCCTGGGCCTGCCGGCCCCGCTGACCGGCGCCCTGCTGTCCTCCGAACCCCGGGTGGACGAGGTGCACCTGACCGCGTCCCGGGTGCTGGTGGTGAACACCTCCCCGGTGTCCGGGGGCGAGCGCCGGGGCACGGTCGTCACGCTCCGGGACGTGACCGAACTCCAGTCCCTGATGGGCGAGCTGGACTCCGAGCGGGGCTTCACACAGGCGCTGCGCTCGCAGGCGCACGAGGCCGCGAACCGGCTGCACACGGTCGTCTCGCTGATCGAGCTGGGCCGGGCCGAGGAGGCGGTGGAGTTCGCCACGGCCGAGCTGGAGCTGGCCCAGGCCCTCACCGACCAGGTGGTGGCGGCGGTGAGCGAGCCGGTGCTGGCCGCGCTGCTGCTGGGCAAGACCGCCCAGGCGCACGAGCGGGGTGTGGAGCTGGTGGTCTCGCCGGACAGCCGTCTGGACGACGGCCTGCTGCCGAAGGAGCTGCCGGCCCGTGACCTGGTCACGATCCTCGGCAACCTGATCGACAACGCGGTGGACGCGGCCCAGGGCAGCACCCGGGCGCGGGTGACCGTGACGGCGTACGCTTCGGACGCCGAACTGGTGCTCCGGGTGTCGGACACCGGCCCCGGTGTCGACCCCGCCCTGGCCGGCCTGGTATTCCAGCGGGGGTTCTCCACCAAGCCGGCCGGGCCCGGCGGGCGGGGGCTCGGGCTGGCCCTGGTCCGGCAGGCGGTGACCCGCCACGAGGGCACGCTGACGGTGACGGAGTCCGGCGAGGACGGCGAGGACGGAGCGGTGTTCGAGGTGCGGTTGCCGTTGCGCGCGCCGCTGGACGGCGGGGGAGGCGCGTCCCTGGACGGCTGGGGAGGCGCATCCCCGGACGACGGAGGAAGCACGCCGCTGGACGGCGGGCGAAGCGCATCCCCGGACGACGGAGGAAGCACGCCCCCGGACGACAGGCGAAACACGCCCCCGGACGGCGACGGAAGCGCATCCCTCGGTGGCGGCGGATGACGGGTGAACCGCAGCCCATCCGCGTCCTCGTCGTCGAGGACGACCCGGTGGCCGCCGACGCGCATGTGATGTACGTCGGCCGGGTGCCGGGGTTCGTCGCGGTCGGGAAGGCGCACACGGGCGCGGAGGCCCGGCGGATCCTGGACCGCACACCGGTGGACCTGCTGCTGCTGGATCTGCACCTGCCGGACCTGCACGGCCTGCAACTGGCCAGGTCGCTGCGGGCGTGCGGGCACCACGCGGACGTGATCGCGGTGACCTCGGCGCGGGACCTGGCGGTGGTCCGGGAGGGCGTCTCGCTGGGCGTCGTCCAGTACGTCCTGAAGCCGTTCACGTTCGCGACGCTCCGGGACCGGCTGGTGCGCTACGCCGAGTTCCACGCGGCGGTGGGCGAGGCGAGCGGCCAGGACGAGGTGGACCGGGCCCTGGCGACCCTGCGCGCCCCGACGCCCGCGGCCCTGCCGAAGGGGCTGAGCGCACCGACGTTGGAACGGGTGACGTCCGCTCTGCGCGAGGCGGCCGAAGGACTCACGGCGGCCGGGGTGGCCGAGGCGGTGGGCATCTCGCGGATCACCGCACGGCGGTATCTGGAGCATCTGGTGGACGCGGGCAGGGCGGGCCGGAGTCCGCTGTACGGGCAGGTGGGCCGGCCGGAGCTGGTGTACCGGTGGGTGCCGCAGGGGCGGTGAGGACGGCGGGGCGGGTGCGGGCGCCGGCCGCCCTTCGCCCGGATACGGCGGGCCCGGCGGTGCCCGGGACGCCCCGGCCGGCCCGCTATCACCCCGCAGACGCATTGACCTGACCGGACCAGCGCTCTTACCTTCACACGGCAGTCATCTCCGCGCCACCCCCACGTGCGCTCAGGAGGTCATGCCCGTGCGCCCCACCGCCGCCCTCTCCGCCCTCCTCGCCACCGCCCTCTCCGTCACCGCGCTCACCGCCTGCGGCAGCGGTTCCGGCCGCGGCCCGGACACGATCAAGGTGTCGTACAAGCAGTCCACCGACAACTCCGTCAAGGTGGCGGACACCTACCTCGCCGGCGTCAGGAAACAGTTCGAACGCGAACACCCCGGCAAGAAGGTGGAGTTCGTGCCGATCAAGGCGCCGGACGCGGAGTACTACACCAAGCTCCAGCAGATGCTGCGCTCCCCGCGCACCGCCCCGGACCTGGTCTACGAGGACACCTTCCTCATCAACTCCGACATCACCAGCGGGTACTTGAAGCCGCTCGACGCCTACCTCGCCAAGTGGCCCGACTGGAAGCGGTTCTTCGGCAGCGCGAAGGCGGCGGCGAAGGGCCGGGACGGAAAGACGTACGGCGTGCCGGACGGCACGGACACCCGCGGCCTCTGGTTCGACAGGCGGGTGTTCGCGAAGGCGGGCCTGCCGCACGACTGGCAGCCGCAGAACTGGGCGGACGTCCTGGCCGCCGCCCGCACCATCAAGCGGAAGGTGCCCGGCGTCATCCCGCTCAACGTCTACACCGGCAAACCGGCGGGCGAACGGGCCACGATGCAGGGGTTCCAGATGCTCCTGTACGGCACGGGCGACGGCTCCACCGACCCGCTCTACGACGACACCAGCGGCAAGTGGGTCGTCGGGTCCCGGGCGTTCGAGGACGCGCTGACGTTCGTGGAGACCGTCTACCGGGAGAAGCTCGGCCCCGACGTCTCCGACGCCCTCGACCCGAACTTCAACACCACCGTCAACGGCGAACTGCTCCCCGAAGGCAGGCTCGGCATCGCCCTCGACGGCTCCTGGCTGCCGCTGGCCTGGCAGCCGGGCTCCGGGCACCCGTGGCCCGACTGGTCCCGGCGGCTGGGTGTGGCCGCCATGCCCACCCAGCACGGCCAGGCGCCCGGCAAGGTGAGCATGTCCGGCGGCTGGACCTGGGCCATCCCGGCCAAGGCGGCCAACCCCGACCTCGCCTTCGAGTTCGTCAAAACGCTCCAGACGAAGGACAACGCCCGCACGTGGTACATCGCCAACTCCGGGATCGCCGTGCGCGAGGACGTCGCCGCCGACCCCGCCTACACCGGCGCCCGGCCCGGCCTGGACTTCTTCACCGCACTGGTGGCCCACACGCACTACCGGCCCGCGTACCCGGCCTACCCCAAGGTGTCGACCGCCATCCAGGAGGCGATGGAGGGGGTCACGACCGGTGACCTGTCCGCGGCGGAGGCGGCACGCGGCTACGACGCCGCGGTCGAGGACGTCACCGGCGGCCGAGTGGTCCGCAAGTGAGGCGCGGGCACCCGGCCGTCCGCGCCCTCCCGCTCGCCCCCGCGCTGGTCCTGCTGCTGCTCTTCCTCGCCGGGCCGATCGCCTACTGCGTCTGGATCGCCTTCACCGACCTCCAGCTGACCGGCCAGGCCCACTCCTCGTTCACCGGCCTCGCCAACTTCCGCCGGGCCTTCGGGGACGACGCGTTCCTGAACGCCGTCTGGCTGACCCTGGTGTTCACGGTGCTGTCCTCGCTCGTCGGGCAGAACACCCTCGGGCTCGCGCTGGCCGCGCTGATGAAGCGCGCCTCGAACCCCGTCCGCACCCTCACCGGCGGCGTGGTGATCACCGCGTGGGTGCTGCCGGAGGTCGTGGCCGGGTTCCTGCTGTACGCGTTCTTCCGCCGCGAGGGCACGCTGAACGCCGTCCTGGACTGGCTGCACCTGCCCCGGCAGAACTGGCTGTTCACGCTGCCCATCCTCGCCGTGTCCTTCGCCAACGTCTGGCGCGGGACGGCGTTCTCGATGCTCGTGTACTCCGCCGCGCTGGACGGGATCCCCGCCGAGATCACCGAGGCCGCCGAGGTGGACGGGGCCGGCAGCTGGCGACGGCTGTGGCACATCACGCTGCCGATGATCCGCCGCTCCATCGGCACCAACCTGATGCTCAACACCCTCCAGACGCTCTCCGTCTTCGGGCTCATCTGGGTGATGACCCGGGGCGGTCCCGGCGGCCGCAGCCAGACCCTGCCCCTGTTCATGTACGAACAGGCGTTCCAGAACAGCATGATCGGGTACGGCACGGCGGTCGCACTGCTCCTGCTGCTGGTCGGCTCCCTGTTCTCCGTGATCTATCTGCGGCTGCTGCGGACGGAGGTCTGATGCCCCGCCCAAGCACTGCGCGCCAACGCACCGCTCGCCGACGCGCAACTCGCCAACACGTCTCCCGGCGAGGCGTCTCCCGCCGACGCGCCTCCCGGCGGCTCGCCGCCGATCTCGCGCTGCTCGCCATGGCAGCCGCCTTCGCGCTGCCGCTGGCCTGGGTGCTGCTGTCCGCCGTCGACCCGGGCGCCGGCCTGCGGGTCCGGATCCCGGACGGGCTCACCCTGGGCAACTTCCGCGCGGTTCTCACGCCCGGGATCACCTACACCCCGCTGCTCAACAGCCTGCTGCTGTGCGGGGGCGGCACGGCGCTGACCGTCGGCTGCGCCGCCCTCGCCGCGTACCCGCTGTCCCGGTTCCCCTCCCGGCTGAACCGGCCGTTCCTGCTGACCATCCTGTTCGCGACCAGCCTGCCCATCACGGCGATCATGGTGCCGGTGTACGCGCTGTTCGTCCGGGTGAACCTGATCGACACCCTCCAGGGCACCGTCTTCTTCTTCGCCGCCTCCCAACTCCCCTTCGCCATCTGGCTGATGAAGAACTTCATGGACGGCGTGCCGCGGGAGCTGGAGGAGGCCGCCTGGACGGACGGGGCCTCGGCCGCGCAGTCGCTGGTGCGGATCGTGCTGCCGCTGATGGGGCCGGGGCTCGCCGTGGTGACCGTGTTCTCGTTCGTGATGATGTGGGGGAACTTCTTCGTCCCGTTCATGCTGCTGCTCAGCCCGGACCTGATGCCGGCCTCGGTGAGCGTCAACGACTTCTTCGGCAACCGGGGGATGGTGGCCTACGGCCAGCTCGCCGCGTTCTCCGTGCTCTACTCCACGCCCGTGGTCCTGCTGTACGTCCTGGTGGCCCGGCGGCTGGGCGGCGGGTTCGCGCTGGGCGGGGCGGTGAAGGGGTGATACCGCACGGCGAGGTGGTGACACCGGGTGCCGGGGCGGGCCGGCGATCACGCCGTACGTTCCTACGATCCGTGATCTCGGCGGAACCGACCGTGGTCAGGGCCCCTGCGCGCCCCTACGTTGTGCGGGGTGCGCCAACCCTCAGCCCAACCGAACCCCCCGGCTCTCCCGTTCGACGCCCCGGCCGCCCGCAGGCTCCGCGCCGCGCTCGGCATGGGTCCCGAGCACGTCGCCTACGGAATGCGCGTCTCGTACGGGCTGCCGTACGTCACCGCCGATCTCGTGATCGCCTGGGAGCGCGGCACCGTCTCGCCCGGCAACAGCGAACTGACCGCGCTGGCGGGCGTGTTGTGGTGTTCGCCGGGTGAGCTGATCGGTCGGCCGCGGACCCTGCGCGAGCATCGCATCGCCCGGTCCGTGGCGCCCGAGGACGTCGCCCACGCCGTCGGCATGGAGCTGCGCGCGTACCTGAGGGCGGAGGAGAGCGGGGTGTGGCGGGGCAACGAGCGCCAGTCGGCCGCGCTGGCGCGGATCCTGGACCTGGCGCTGCCCGACTTCGTCGCCGTCACCGGCCGCGAGGCGAAACTGGCGGAGCTGCTGCGCAGCGCGGTGACGACCCGCTGGCAGGCGTATGTGCGGCCCCTGCTGAAGCTCGTCCCCCTGGACAGGGGCGTCCTGGAGCCGGTCCTGCAGGAACTGCACCAGGACTACCAGGGGCGCATGGCCGCCACCCTCGGCTGGGGCGGCGGCGGCCGGGGCGCCGGCGAGCCGGGGCAGCGCTTCCTGGACGCCGTCGTGGAGGCCTTCTGGCGGTCCGTGACGGACCGGACCGCCTGACGGGCGGGACGGCTGCCCGGGACTAGAAGACCGACTCGGCCTCGTCCATGCGGTCCTTCGGCACCGTCTTCAGCTCGGTGACGGCCTCGGCGAGCGGCACCATCACGATGTCGGTGCCGCGCAGCGCGGTCATCCTGCCGAACTCGCCGCGGTGCGCGGCCTCGACGGCGTGCCAGCCGAAGCGGGTGGCGAGGACGCGGTCGTAGGCGGTGGGGACGCCGCCGCGCTGGACGTGGCCGAGGATGACCGGCTTGGCCTCCTTGCCGAGGCGCCGCTCCAGCTCGTAGGCGAGGGCGGTGCCGATGCCCTGGAAGCGCTCGTGGCCGTACTGGTCGATCTCGCCCTTGCCGTAGTCCATGGTGCCCTCGGCGGGGTGGGCGCCCTCGGCGACGCAGATGACCGCGAACTTCTTGCCGCGGGCGAACCGCTCCTCGACCATCTTGACCAGGTCGGCGGGGTCGAAGGCCCGCTCGGGCAGGCAGATGCCGTGGGCGCCGGCGGCCATGCCGGACTCCAGGGCGATCCAGCCGGCGTGCCGGCCCATGACCTCGACGACCATGACCCGCTGGTGGGACTCGGCGGTGGTCTTCAGGCGGTCCATCGCCTCGGTGGCCACGCCCACGGCGGTGTCGAAGCCGAAGGTGCGGTCGGTGGAGGAGATGTCGTTGTCGATGGTCTTCGGTACGCCGACGACCGGCAGGCCCGCGTCGGAGAGCATGCGGGCCGCGGTGAGGGTGCCCTCGCCGCCGATCGGGATCAGCGCGTCGATGCCGAACTCCTCGACCATGTCGGCGGCGCCCTCGCAGGCCTCGCGCAGCCGGTCGCGCTCCAGCCGGGAGGAGCCGAGGATGGTGCCGCCGCGGGCCAGGATGCCGCTGACCGCGTCCAGGTCGAGGGGACGGTAGTGGCGGTCCAGCAGGCCGCGGTAGCCGTCCTCGAAGCCGATGACCTCGTCCCCGTACTGGGCGACCGCCCGGTGCACGACCGAGCGGATCACGGCGTTCAGGCCGGGGCAGTCGCCGCCTGCGGTGAGAACTCCGATGCGCATCGTGCTGTGTCTCCTGCTCGCTGTCGTGTGCCGGTGAGCCAGTGACGATTCTTTCACGTCCTTCGGAGCGGTGAAGTCCTGACGGGCGCCTTATCCGTCAGCAGGGGTATTGTCAAGAGGGTTCGGCTCACCTTGGTGGGCGATTTTTATGCCGAAGAGGCGACAGAAGCGACATGAGGAACGGAGTGGACACGTGACGCGCAGCGTGTACGTGACCGGGATCGACCGCGGTGACGGCCGCCAGGTCGTGGAGCTGGGGGTCATGGAACTCCTCACCCGGCAGGTCGACCGGGTGGGCGTGTTCCGTCCGCTCGTCCATGACGGACCCGATCGGCTCTTCGAGCTGCTGCGGGCCCGGTACCGCCTCGCGCAGGACCCGGCGACGGTCTACGGCATGGACTACCACGAGGCGTCCGCGCTCCAGGCCGAGCAGGGCACCGACGAGCTGGTCTCCGCCCTCGTCGCCCGCTTTCACCTGGTGGCCCGCGACTACGACGTGGTCCTGGTCCTCGGCACCGACTTCTCCGGCACCCAGCTGCCGGACGAGCTGTCCCTGAACGCCCGGCTCGCCAACGAGTTCGGCGCCTCGGTCATCCCCGTGGTGGGCGGCCGCAAGCAGGCCGCCGAGTCGGTGCTGGCCGAGACCCGCAACGCCTACCGCGCCTACGCCGGGCTCGGCTGCGACGTGCTGGCCATGGTCGCCAACCGGGTGGCCCGCGAGGACCGCGACAAGATCGCCGGGCAGCTGGCGGACCGGCTGCCGGTGCCCTGCTACGTCGTCCCGGACGAGCCCGCGCTCTCCGCGCCGACGGTCGCGCAGATCGCCCAGACCCTGAACGCCAAGGTGCTGCTCGGCGACGACTCCGGCCTCGCCCGGGACGCGCTGGACTTCGTCTTCGGCGGCGCCATGCTGCCCAACCTGCTGGGCGCCCTGACCCCGGGCTGCCTGGTGGTCACCCCGGGCGACCGGGCCGACCTGGTCGTGGGCTCGCTGGCCGCGCACAGCGCCGGCACCCCGCCGATCGCCGGTGTGCTGCTGACGCTCAACGAGGTGCCGCGCGACGAGATCCTCACCCTGGCCGCCCGCCTCGCCCCGGGCACGCCGGTGCTGTCGGTGTCCGGCAACAGCTTCCCCACCGCCGAGCAGCTGTTCTCCCTGGAGGGCAAGCTGAACGCGGCCACCCCGCGCAAGGCGGAGACCGCCCTCGGCATGTTCGAGCGCTACGCCGACACCGCCGAGCTGGCCCGCCGGGTCTCGGCGCCGAGCAGCGACCGGGTCACCCCGATGATGTTCGAGCACAAGCTGCTGGAGCGGGCCCGCTCCGACAAGCGGCGGGTGGTGCTCCCGGAGGGCACCGAGGAGCGGGTGCTGCACGCGGCCGAGGTGCTGCTGCGCCGGGGCGTGTGCGACCTGACCCTGCTCGGCCCGGTCGACCGGATCCGCAGGAAGGCCGCGGATCTCGGCATCGACCTCGGCGACACCCAGCTGATCGACCCGGCCACCTCCGAACTGCGCGACGCCTTCGCCGAGAAGTACGCGGCCCTGCGCGCCCACAAGGGCGTCACGGTCGAGCTGGCCTACGACGTCGTCTCCGACGTGAACTACTTCGGCACCCTGATGGTCCAGGAGGGCCTGGCCGACGGCATGGTCTCCGGCTCGGTGCACTCCACGGCCGCCACCATCCGGCCCGCCTTCGAGATCATCAAGACCCGGCCGGACGCCTCCATCGTCTCGTCGGTGTTCTTCATGTGCCTGGCCGACAAGGTGCTGGTCTACGGCGACTGCGCGGTCAACCCCGACCCGGACGCCGAGCAGCTCGCGGACATCGCCATCCAGTCGGCGGCCACCGCCGCCCGGTTCGGCGTGGAGCCGCGGATCGCGATGCTGTCGTACTCCACCGGCACCTCCGGGTCGGGCGCCGACGTGGACAAGGTGCGCGAGGCCACCGAGCTGGCCCGCTCGCGCCGGCCGGACCTGAAGATCGAGGGCCCGATCCAGTACGACGCGGCCGTGGAGCCGTCCGTCGCGGCGACCAAGCTGCCCGACTCCGATGTGGCCGGGCAGGCAACGGTGCTGATCTTCCCGGACCTCAACACAGGCAACAACACCTACAAGGCCGTGCAGCGCTCGGCCGGCGCGATCGCCGTCGGCCCGGTCCTGCAGGGCCTGCGCAAGCCGGTCAACGACCTGTCCCGCGGCGCCCTCGTCCAGGACATCGTCAACACGGTCGCCATCACGGCGATCCAGGCCCAGACCCCCGCCCACACCCCCACCGAGAAGGCGTCCCAGCAGTGACCTCCCCCACCCGTGTCCTCGTCCTCAACTCCGGCTCCTCGTCACTGAAGTACCAGCTGCTGGACATGCGGGACAGCAGCCGGCTCGCGGTGGGCCTGGTCGAGCGGATCGGTGAGCAGACCTCCCGGCTCAAGCACACCCGCCTCACCGACGGCGACACCCGCGAGCACACCGGCCCCATCGCCGACCACGAGGCCGCCCTCAAGGCGGTCGGCGAGGAGCTGAGCCGCGACGGCCTCGGCCTGGACTCCCCCGAACTGGCCGCCATCGGGCACCGGGTGGTGCACGGCGGGATGTTCTTCACCGAGCCCACCGTCATCGACGACGAGGTGCTCACCGAGATCGAGCGGCTGATCCCGGTCGCCCCGCTGCACAACCCGGCCAACCTCACCGGCATCCGCACCGCCCAGGCGCTGCGCCCCGACCTGCCCCAGGTCGCCGTCTTCGACACCGCGTTCCACACGACGATGCCGGAGTCCGCGGCGCGCTACGCCATCGACCCGAAGATCGCCGACCGCCACCGGATCCGCCGCTACGGCTTCCACGGCACCTCGCACGCCTACGTCTCCCGGGAGACCGCGCGGTTGCTGGGCAAGGACCCGTCCGAGGTCAACGTGATCGTGCTGCACCTGGGCAACGGCGCCTCCGCCTCCGCGGTGGCGCGGGGCCGCTGTGTGGACACCTCCATGGGGCTGACGCCCTTGGAGGGGCTGGTGATGGGTACGCGGTCCGGTGATCTGGACCCGGCCGTCATCTTCCATTTGGCCCGGGTTGGCGATATGTCCATGGACGAGATCGACACTCTTCTCAACAAGAGGAGCGGTCTGTTCGGTCTGTGCGGGGACAACGACATGCGGGAGATCCGCCGCCGGATCGACGAGGGCGACGAAGAGGCCGCGCTCGCCTTCGACATTTACATTCACCGGATCAAGAAGTACATCGGCGCCTATTACGCGGTACTCGGCACCGTGGACGCGGTGGCCTTCACCGCCGGGGTGGGCGAGAACGCGGCACCGGTGCGGGAGGCGGCGGTCGCGGGCCTGGAGGGCATGGGCCTGGCGGTCGACCCGGAGCGCAACGCCCTGCGGGGCGGCGAGGCCCGGCTGATTTCGCCCCCGTCCGCCCGGGTGGCGGTCGCCGTGGTGCCGACGGATGAAGAACTGGAGATCGCGACGCAGACCTACGCACTGGTCGGAAAGAACAACTGAATAGCACCTGAGCGGTGTGGCACTCATTTGTATCTTCCGCCAGACGGAATATTCCGTAGCGAAACAAACCGATAGGATCGCCCCATGCGCCGTTCGAAAATCGTCTGTACTCTCGGCCCCGCGGTCGACTCCCACGAGATGCTCGTCGCCATGATCGAGGCGGGCATGAACGTAGCCCGCTTCAACTTCAGCCACGGCACCCACGCCGAGCACCAGGCGCGGTACGACCGCGTCCGGGCCGCGTCCAAGGAGACCGGCCGCCCCATCGGCGTCCTCGCCGACCTCCAGGGCCCGAAGATCCGCCTGGAGACCTTCGCCGAGGGTCCGGTCGAGCTGGAGCGCGGTGACGAGTTCGTCATCACGACCGAGGACGTGCCGGGCGACAAGCACATCTGCGGTACGACGTACAAGGGGCTGCCGGGCGATGTCTCGCGCGGCGACCAGGTCCTGATCAACGACGGCAACGTCGAGCTGAAGGTCCTGGACGTCGAGGGCCCGCGGGTGCGGACGATCGTCATCGAGGGCGGTGTCGTCTCCGACCACAAGGGCATCAACCTGCCCGGCGCGGCCGTCAACGTGCCCGCGCTGAGCGAGAAGGACGTCGAGGACCTGCGCTTCGCCCTCCGCATGGGCTGCGACATGGTCGCGCTGTCCTTCGTCCGGGACGCCAAGGACATCCAGGACGTGCACCGCGTCATGGACGAGGAGGGCCGCCGTGTCCCCGTCATCGCCAAGGTGGAGAAGCCCCAGGCGGTGGAGAACATGGAGGACGTCGTCGCGGCGTTCGACGCCGTGATGGTCGCCCGTGGCGACCTCGCCGTCGAGTACCCGCTCGAAAAGGTCCCTATGGTGCAGAAGCGCCTGATCGAGCTGTGCCGGCGCAACGCCAAGCCGGTGATCGTCGCCACCCAGATGATGGAGTCGATGATCACCAACTCCCGGCCGACCCGCGCCGAGGCCTCGGACGTGGCCAACGCGATCCTGGACGGCGCCGACGCGGTGATGCTGTCGGCCGAGTCCTCGGTGGGCGCGTACCCGGTCGAGACGGTCAAGACCATGTCGAAGATCGTCACCGCGGCCGAGCAGGAGCTGCTGTCCAAGGGTCTGCAGCCGCTGGTGCCGGGCAAGAAGCCGCGCACCCAGGGCGGTTCGGTGGCCCGCGCCGCCTGCGAGATCGCCGACTTCCTCGGCGGCAAGGGCCTGATCGCGTTCACCAAGTCCGGTGACACCGCGCGCCGGCTCTCCCGCTACCGGGCCACCCAGCCGATCGTCGCCTTCACCACGGAGGAGTCGACCCGCAACCAGCTCACCCTGAGCTGGGGCGTCGAGTCCTACGTCGTACCGTTCGTGAACACCACGGACGAGATGGTCGACCTGGTGGACCAGGAGGTCGCCAAGCTGAGCCGGTTCGACGCGGGCGACACGGTGATCATCACCGCCGGTTCGCCCCCCGGTGTCCCCGGCACCACCAACATGCTCCGCGTCCACCACCTGGGCGACCAGAGCAGCTGACCCGCCGGGCCCACGGCACACCGGGGGCGCCCCCTGCGACAGGGGGCGCCCCCGGCCTTGTGCGGCTCCCGGACCGGCTCGTGCGACCGCTCAGTCGGTCGTGTACATCCGCATGCCGGGGATCCGCAGATTGCCGCCGAACTGGGCCGCCTGTACCACCTTGACGTGGGTGAAGTAGATCGTCGGGATGTTCAGCGGCGGCGGGTTGTCGGGGCTGAAGGTCACCGGGATCAGCCCCAACAGGTTCCCGGAGATGCTCTCGGTGTACATCACCGTGTCACCGCCGGTGATGGTCGACTCCGAGCCCTTGGCGGCCTCGACGTGGTACGTCTTGTTCGCCTGCTTGTCCTTGACCGTCTGGTGCAGGTCATCGATCTGGGTGCCTTTGGAGATGACGTACTTCAGCACCTTCTTGGTGGTGCCGTTCGCCCGCCTCACCTCCACGATGCCCTGGTAGTCCGCGCCCTTGAGCCACAGGGCACTGGCTTCCAGGTACCAGGGGTCGTCCGCCACGACCACCGTGTTGTCGACGCCGCCCTCGCGGTCCGTGGCCACCGGGCAGTCCTCGGTGGAGGGGGCCCCGCTCCCGGACGGGCTCGGCGTGCCCGAGGGGGAGGAGGAGGGGCTGGTCGACGGGGCCGACGGGGTCGCGTCCGCGGCCGGCTCGGTGGTGTCGTCCACGCCGGCCTTCGCACCGGTGCCGCTGGTGCCGTCGGCCTTCTTCCCCGTGTCCCCGGCGGTGTCCGCGGAGGCGCCGCCGCCGGAGCCGGTGCCGGAATCCCTGGCCTCGGGCGACCGGGACGCCGTAGGGGCCGGGTCCGGGGCCTTCGGGGAGGTGTTGGTGTCCGCGCCCGGGCCGGTGTCCGTGGCCTTGTCCCGGCCGCCGGTGAGGATGTCACCGATCGTGTCGCCGATGGTGCCCAGGATGTTCCCGTCCCGCGTCTTCACCGGCGCGCCCGTGTCACCGCCGGAGCCCGAACCCGCTCCGGCCGCACCGGAGTCCGGGCCTGCCGCGGCGGTGTCCGAGCCTGCCGTACCGGAACCCGCGCCGGAGGAGCCGGAGTCGTCCGCGTCCGGTCCCGTGGCAGCGGGGCCGGAGGTCGCGGTCGGTGCGGGCGTGGCCTTGTCGTCGGAACCTGAATCCGGCGAAGAGGTGCCGCCCTTCTGACGCGTCTTCCCGCTCCCGCTCTCCTTCTCGCTCCCGGTGGTCTTCGACGGCGACGGCGCGTCCGAGGCACTCTCGGAGGCGGACGGCGACGGCGACCGGGCGGGATCCTCACCCTTGCCCTCGTCCAGCGCCTTGGCGCAGGCCTCGTACTCATCGGGCGTCAGGTCCTTGGCCGACGCCGACGCGGACGGGGACGGGGACGAAGGGGGGTTGCCGTTGTTGTCGGCGAGGGCCAGCGTGGATGTGAGGCCCATGCCCATGAGCACCGCCGTGGGCATCGCCACGGAGGCTATGGCCTTGCCGGCCGGCATGTGGAACCTGGTGAACAGCGACTTCCTGGGGGCCGCGTGGCGGGGCCCGGTTCTCGCGCGGGACCCGTCCACGTCGCTCCCGCGGGTCACCTCGTCAGCCGGCACTGTACCTCCCGTTCGCCCCGTTGACCGGGGTCGTTCCTGACAGGTCGTTCGACTCGCCCACCCCGTGGGCCGTCCCCGGCGCCGCGTCCCCGGGAGCACCGCCATCGCCGGCCGGGGCCGCCGCGGCACGCCCCGCCGACTTGTCCGGCGCCCAGGCCACCGCCATGGCGCCGCCGAACAGCGAGAGCAGGAAGCCGATGACGAAGCCGCCGAAGTTGGAGACGGGGAGGGACACCAGCGCCAGCAGGATCGCGGCGACGCCGGCGAAGACCCGCACGTGCTGCTGGAACCACAGGGTCAGCCCCAGGACGACGAGGAGCACACCGATGATCAGGGACCCCGCTCCCGCGGTGGTCGCCATGGCCACCGTGAGCTGACCGAACTTGATGTGGGCGTACGGGAAGTACATGATCGGAAAACCGCCGAGCATGACGTACAGTCCCGCCCAGAACGGGCGGCGGCCCCGCCAGGCGCGGAACTGCAGCCTCCGGCGGGTGAACTGACCGGGTACGGCGGCAGAAGTCTCGGCGCTCATGGACAACAGCTCCCTGGTGCGGCGTTGCTCTGGTGATGTGATGCCGGCTGGGAAGGCCGGGGGGTGCGGGGAGGGCGGGGAAACCAGTGGCTCCCCCGCCCGTCATCGTGTGCCTAGTAGCACTCGATTCCCTTGCCGCTGTCCCAGTGCAGTCCCATGTGCAGGTTGGACAGCTTGAACGTGCCGGCGGTGGTCGCCCACGCCGTCTGCTCCACGCCGGTCAGGACGGCCGTGTCGGCCTGCTGCGCGAACCCGAAGGGGCTGGCCTTCTTCTGCTTGTACTCGTCGGGCTTGGGCTGAGGGCCCTTGGTGGCGCTGCCGGCCGCGACGCCGATGTCCATCTCCCTGAACAGGGCCTCGTCGGCCTTGAGATTGGCGACATCGATGTAGAGCTGCGACGCCTCGACATCCTTGCCCTTGTCACCCGCGGTCAGCCTGAGGGTGACCTTCTTGCCCAGGAACGGGATCGGAGTGACCACCGACTGGCACATGTTGGTGATCTCGGCCGTGTTGAAGGCCGAGACCGCCACCGGGTGCGCCGCGTCCTTGCCTTCGAGGGTCTTGCCCGTGTCGACCGCGCCGTACTGGGTGAAGCCATGACCGACGAGCTTGTCGGCGCTGACCTTGAACTCCTGCCCCGACACACTGAACGAAGCAGCGAGAGCGCCCTGCGCGAGGGCGACACCTATCGCGGCTGTAGCGGCCACGCTGGGCACCATGACCACAGCGAACCGCTTCCATCTGGTCCCGCCACGCACCTGGGACTCCATATTTCCTCCTTCTCGGACGTACATCTCCTGGCCCGGACTCGCCCTCGGTCGGCGGCTCGGCCGGGCAGGGATGGGAGAAGTGCTACGTCCTCGGAAAGGAGAGCGCCCGCACTCGGCGGCGCACTGTGCGCCCGAATCACCGGCGATCACCCCCGAGCGACAACCACTGGTCGCGCCTGACACACATCACGCACAACCTTGCGGGCAGGCTTCGCCGGGGCGGCGAAGACCCCCCTGCCCTGGACCCGCGCCACTGCCGCCGGCCCCGCTCGGTGGGGACCCAGACTGCCCCGCGACCCGGCCGGCTGCCGGGGTACGGGAAGGGACCGAGCGTCGCCGATCGTGGTGCATTCTCGGCCTGGACACAAGGGGGTTCGTTACTGGCTAGTAACGGCGAGATAACCGGAATACGACCGACCGGTCTCGGAGTGCGACGTACGGTGGCATCGCTGGGCAGAGCAAAGCCGTTGATCCCTGGACGAATCCAGACAGACCAACGGCCTCGATTTACTCGCAGTAACAGCGGCCGCGTTTCCCAAGATTTGGTAAAGCGCGGCCGCCGTGACGCCTTGACGGCGAACCTTTCACCCCGGCCTCACGAGCCGTGGCCGGGTGGCGGCCCCTCAGAAAAGAGCACGTGCGAGGGCCCGGCGGGCCCCCACCACCCGCGGGTCCTCCTGACCCACGACCTCGAACAGCTCCAGCAGCCGGCGCCGTACGGCGTCCCGGTCGTCGCCCGCCGTACGCTGCACGGTCTCGATCAGCCGGCCGAACGCGTCCTCGACATGACCCCCCACCAGATCCAGGTCGGCGGCGGCGATCTGCGCCTCGGCGTCCTTGGGCCTGTCGGCGGCCTCCTGACGGACCTTCTGCGGATCCATGCCCTGCACCCGCCGGAGCAACTCGGCCTGCGCCAGGCCCAGCTTGGCCTCCGGGTGGGCCGGATCGTCGGCCAGCACGTTCTGGTACGCCCGGACGGCCCCGTCCAGGTCGCCCGCGTCCAGCGCCTGCGCGGC
Organism: Streptomyces nogalater; assembly: GCF_039532885.1. Classification (NCBI taxonomy): domain Bacteria; kingdom Bacillati; phylum Actinomycetota; class Actinomycetes; order Kitasatosporales; family Streptomycetaceae; genus Streptomyces; species Streptomyces nogalater. Next base: position 27,577 of record NZ_BAAASM010000019.1, read on the forward strand.
GGCGTTCAGCGCCGCGTCGTACGGGCCCTCGGCCGGCGCGGCCGGCGCCGCACCACCCGGCTCGGCCTCCGGGTCGACGGTCAGACCGGTCAGCCCGAAGCGCTGCTCGGCCACCGTCACCAGCTGGTCCAGGGTCTGCCGGATCTGCTGCTCGCCGGCCGCGCCCTGGAACAGCGGGAGGGCCTGGCCCGCGACGACGGCGAAGACGGCCGGGATGCCCTGGACCCCGAACTGCTGCATCAGCATCTGGTTGGCGTCGACGTCGATCTTGGCGAGGAGGAAGCGCCCGTTGTACTCGACGGCCAGTCGCTCCAGGACCGGGCTCAGCTGCTTGCAGGGCTGACACCACTCGGCCCAGAAGTCGATGACGACGGGAACTTCGGCGGAGCGCTGCAGGACCTCCCGCTCGAATCCTGCCTCATCGACGTCGATGACGAGATCTGCCGGGGAGACGGCCCCCGTACCGCCCTGCCGGGCGGCTTCGGCGCGCGCCTGCTCGGCCTTGGCCTTGGCCTCCTGGGCCGCCTTCACCGCGGCGAGGTCGACGACACCGCTCATGGACATGTTCCGTGGCTGCATGCGTCTATCCTCCCCCGAGCCGGCGTCTGAGTGAAAAAGCGTGGTGTGGCGCCGGGTCCCCACCCGCGCCTCGTGGCCATCGCCCGTGTACGTCCCTCACAGGCTTTCGCTACGAGTCGTAGCGTAATGCCATGAGGACATCGCGCGACACCACACCCCGGTGATCTCCCTCACGGCGCCTCAGGAGCCCCGGTTATGGTCGGGGAATGCAGAGCCGCACCCCCGCCAGCCGTACCGGACGCCCGCGCAGCGCCGCCGCGGACACCGCGATCCTGGCCGCGACCCGGCAGGCTCTGGTCGAGCTGGGCTGGTCCAAGCTCACCCTGTCGGACGTCGCGACGCGGGCCGGGGTTGCCAAGACGACCCTGTACCGCCGCTGGGCAGGCAAGAACGAACTGGTCGTGGACGCCGTCGCGGAACTCTTCGACGAACTGGAGGTCCCCGACCTCGGCAGCCTCGCCGCCGACATCGAGGGCGTGGTCGTTCAGTTCGCGGCCATCCTCGCCCGCCCGGAGGCCAGGAGCGGGCTGATGGCGGTGGTCGCCGAGTCCACCCGCGACGACGCGCTGCGCGAACGCATCCGCGCCTCGATCGTGGACCGGCAGATGCGGCTGGTCCTCCAGGGCCGCGCCCGCGCCCAGCGCCGCGGCGAACTCCCCCCGGAGCCGGACCCCGAGGAGGCCGCCCGCACGGTCGGCCTGATCTTCGACATGGTCGCGGGCGCCGTGGTCCACCGCACCCTGGTCAGCGGCAAACCGGCCGACGAGGAGTGGGTCCACAGCTTCATCCGGATCCTCCTGCTGGGCCTGGTGGGAGCGGCCCGGACGCCGTAGACACGACGGCGCCGCCCGCCGGGGCACTCCCCGGCGGGCGGCGCGTCGGCGATGCGACCGGAAACCGGCCGATCCGGTCAGAAGCCGGCCGGCTCCGTGTAGACCCCCCACTCGTCCCGCAGCACCCCGCAGATCTCGCCCAGGGTGGCCTCGGCGCGTACGGCGTCCAGCATCGGCTCGATCATGTTGGCCCCGGAGCGCGCCGCCGCCAGCATGCCGTCGAGGGCGGCCCGCACGGCCGGCTCGTCGCGGGCGGCCTTGCGCCCGGCGAGGACCCGGACCTGCTCACGCTCCACCTCGTGGCTGACCCGCAGGATCTCCAGGTCCCCGGTCACCGACCCGGTGTGGACGTTGACGCCCACCACCTTCTTGTCGCCCTTCTCCAGCGCCTGCTGGTAGCGGAAGGCGGACTCGGCTATCTCGCCGGTGAACCAGCCGTCCTCTATCCCGCGCAGGATCCCGGAGGTGATGGGCCCGATCGGATGACGCCCGTCCGGGTGAGCCCTGAGCCCCCGCTCCTTGATCTGCTCGAATATCTTCTCCGCGTCCGCCTCGATCCGGTCCGTCAGCTGCTCGACGTACCAGGAGCCGCCCAGCGGGTCGGCCACGTTGGCCACCCCGGTCTCCTCCATCAGCACCTGCTGGGTGCGCAGCGCGATCTCCGCGGCCTGCTCACTGGGCAGGGCGAGGGTCTCGTCCAGGGCGTTGGTGTGCAGCGAGTTCGTCCCGCCGAGCACGGCGGCCAGCGCCTCCACGGCGGTGCGCACCACGTTGTTGTACGGCTGCTGCGCGGTCAGCGACACACCGGCCGTCTGGGTGTGGAACCGCAGCCACTGCGCCTTGTCGCTCCGCGCCCCGTACACGTCCCGCATCCACCGCGCCCAGATGCGCCGGGCCGCGCGGAACTTGGCGATCTCCTCGAAGAAGTCCACGTGCGCGTCGAAGAAGAAGGACAGCCCCGGCGCGAACACGTCCACGTCCAGGCCGCGGCTGAGCCCCAGCTCGACGTACCCGAACCCGTCGGCCAGGGTGTACGCCAGCTCCTGCGCGGCCGTGGCCCCGGCCTCCCGGATGTGGTAGCCGGAGACCGACAGCGGCTTGTACGCGGGGATGCCCGCCGCGCAGTACTCCATCAGGTCGCCGATCAGCCGCAGATGGGGCTCCGGCTGGAAGAGCCACTCCTTCTGCGCGATGTACTCCTTGAAGATGTCCGTCTGCAGGGTCCCGTTGAGTACCCGCGGGTCGACACCCTGCCGCTCGGCGGCGACCAGGTACATGCAGAAGACGGGCACGGCCGGACCGCTGATGGTCATGGAGGTCGTCACATCCCCCAGCGGGATGTCCTTGAACAGCACCTCCATGTCGGCGGCCGAGTCGATGGCGACCCCGCAGTGCCCGACCTCGCCGAGCGAGCGGGGGTCGTCGGAGTCGCGGCCCATGAGCGTCGGCATGTCGAAGGCGACGGACAGCCCCCCGCCGCCCGCCGCCAGGATCATCTTGTACCGCTCGTTGGTCTGCTCGGCGTTGCCGAAGCCGGCGAACTGGCGGATCGTCCAGGTGCGCCCCCGGTAGCCGGTCGGGTGGAGCCCGCGCGTGAACGGGTACTCCCCGGGCCAGCCGATCCGCTCGAATCCCTCGTACGTGTCACCCGGCCGGGGCCCGTACACAGGCTCCACGGGGTCACCGGAGAGCGTGGTGAAGTCCGCGTCCCGCTTGCGCGCGGCGTCGTAACGGGCCTGCCAGCGGCGGCGGCCCTCCTCGATGGCGTGAGCGTCCATACCCTCGAATTTACTTGGACGTCCTAGTAAATGTCGATGGCAGACCGCCGTACGGCATCCGTACGGCGGTGTGACTACGCCTCGGCGACGGCCGGAGCCTGCTCGGCGACCTTGGCCTCCAGCTCGCGGCTGATCTTGCGCTCGACGAAGAACGCGGCCGTGGGGATCGTGCCCGCGATCAGCACCCACAGCTGCTTGCCGACCGGCCACTTCGCCTTGGAGCCCAGGTCGAAGGCGAAGACCAGGTAGACCACGTACAGCCAGCCGTGGGCGATGGCGACGACCCGCGTGAAGTCGGCGGCACCGTCCATGTCCAGCCCATACTTCGCGATCATGCTCAGGCACAGCAGCACCAGCAGGACACCCGTGATGTAGGCCAGGACGCGGTAGCGGGTCAGCACGCTCTTTTTCATGGAGTCGAGCGTAACCACCCGTTCCGGGAGATCTTGTCCCGGGTCACTCCTCCGTGAAGTCGTGTGCCGCGATCCTCAGCGGGCGGAACATCGCGAAGATCTCGCGGCACTCCTCCGCGTCGTACACGCCGAGGCCGAAGTCCATGGCCATCAGGTCACGGGTGGCCGCGTCGACCACCTCGCGGCCCTTGTCGGTGATGACGGCGAGGGTGCCCCGGCCGTCGTTGGGGTTGGGCCGCTTGGCCACCAGCCCGGACTTCACCAGCCGGTCCACGGTGTTCGTCACGGACGTGGGGTGCACCATCAGCCGCTCACCGATCTTGGACATCGGCAGCTCACCGGCCTTGGAGAAGGTGAGCAGGACGAGTGCCTCGTAGCGGGCGAACGTCAGCCCGTACGGCTTGACCACCGCGTCGACCTCCGCGAGCAGGATCTGCTGGGCCCGCATGATGGAGGTGATCGCGGCCATGGCGGGCACGTTTCCCCAGCGCTGCTTCCACAGCTCGTCGGCGCGGGCGATGGGGTCGAAGGGAAGGCTGAGAGGCTTGGGCACGTCATCAGACCCTACCGGCCGGTCATATGCCGGTCAGCCCCGTCTCGCCCTTCGGTCACCGGTCGTTCCCGCCCGGTCGCGCGGGGCCGGCGCACGGCAGCACGGCGTGCCGGGCGCACCGGCTCCCCGGTGCCGTCCCACCTGGCGATCCCGTGCGCAAGGGGCCTGCCGACCGCCCGCCGGCGGACGCCCGGCCGCCGCGGCTACGGGGTGCGCCGCCGCAGCTGGTGCCGCACGGCGCGCTGGGCGACCGGGCCCAGGGACTCCACCGCGGCGACCAGGGCCCCCAGCTGCTCCAGCGCGTCCAGGGCCGCCCCGGCCCCGGCCTCGTCCACCCCTTCGTACAGTTCGATCCCCACGAAGGACGCGGCGACCGCGCGCGCCAGCCCCGCCGGATCGGTGAACTCGCCGAACGGTGTCGCCGCCAGCACCCGGCGGAGCACCCGCTCGATCTCGGTGATCCACAGGTCGAGTCCGGCGGCGGTGGCCGGGCCAAGGCCGGGGTGGGTCGGGGCGCCGGCCAGCAGCTGGCCGAGCAGGGCGACATGGCCCCCGGCCCGCTCGCGTTCGTGGATCTCGCGGCCGACGGTCAGGAGTTCGGACAGCGTGCCCACCTCGGCGAGCCGCTCCCGGTAGCGGGCCACCGCCTTCTCCGCCCCGTACCGGCAGGCGGCGGCGAGCAGCTCGTCCACGGAACCGAAGTGGTAGAAGACCAGCGCCTGGTTGACGCCGGCCGCCGCAGCCACCGTACGGGCCGAGGTCTTGGCGATGCCCTGTTCGGTGAGGGTGCGCAGGGCGCCTTCCAGCAGTCTGGTCTTGGTCTCCTGGGCCTTCGCGGTCTCCGGGCTCATGCGCGCGCCTCCTCCCGCACCGGGCGCAGTCCGGGCCGCACCCCGCAGGCACGGATGTCGGTGTACGAGGCGGTGAAGGAGCCCTCGTAGCCGAAGAGCGGCCCGAAGTACCGGTTCACCACGCGCACCCGGACGCGGAAGCGGCCGGTGGTCTCGTCGTAGGACTCGCGTACCTCGGCGGTGGCGCCGACGAGCTCGGGGACGCGGAGGTCCACCGGGCCCTCCCGGAACCGGTGTGCTCCGGAGCGGATGAGCAGGGAGCCGTCGGGTTCGGCGTGGAAATGCAGGTCGGTGGCGAGGTGCTGGTGGGTGCCGAGGTAGTCCAGGACGCGGTCGCCGCGGGGGCCGAGGACCATCTGCGCGTCGAAGCGGCGGGCCCGGCCGGGCAGGTCGAAGGTGCGCACGAAGCTCACCGTCTCACGGCCGAAGCCGTCGGTGTACGGCACGTTCTCGATCACGAAGGGCACGTTCCGGCCGGCCCGCGGGACGAGGATGTTGCGGGTGCCGCCGAGGGCGAGGAAGGGCTTCACGAACGCCGGTCCGTGCCAGATCCGGTCCATCACGCCCCGGCCGGTGCATGCCTCACCGCCGGCCAGGCCGACCGAGAAGCGGCGGCGCAGGGCGGGGTGGAGGCGGTCGAAACCGGGGCCCATCGCGGTACGGAAGATCGAGGTCATCGGTGCTTCTCCAGGGACGTCATCCATGCTTGTCCAGCGTCTTCGGCAGGCGGGGGGCGCGGACGCGGGTGGCGGGGGCGCGCAGGCAGCGGCGGGCGGCCGGGGTGCCGGCGAGCGGTGCCTTGAACAGGGCGAGGAAGACGCCGAGTACGAGCAGCAGCGGGCACAGGTAGGCCGTCGCGTCGGTGAGGGGGCCGGGCAGGCCGGGGGGCGGGCCGTGGCCGAGCACGGTCAGGCAGAGGGCGAGGACGAGGGCCCGGACGGCGAGTTCGGCGAGCCAGTTGCGAAGGGCCCGTTCGGGGGTGATGCCCCGCTCCAGCCAGAGCCGGAGCCGGTCGAAGGACCAGGCGGTCGCCCACCCCATGAGCGGGCGGAACAGCAGGCGGTCGGCGAGGGCGCCGAGGGGGCCCCAGCGCGGGCGGTAGTCGTAGCCGGTGAGGAAGCGGACGCCGTGGGCGTCGGGCACGTAGCGCCAGTAGCCGCCGCCGTCGGCGATGAGGGAGAGGGGGTGCGCGGAGGCGAAGCGCAGGGCGGAGGTGCGGGTGCCGTCGGCGCGTTCCTTCTCGCCGGCGGCGACGCCGGTGCCGGAGACGGTGAGGAACGGCAGCACGCGCGTGGCGTAGCGGAAGCGCTGCGGTTCGCCTTCCGCGCGCGGGAGGTAGTCGATCTCGGTGAAGCGCAGGTCCCAGCGCTGGTGCCGGGCGGGGTCCTGGGTGCGCGCCCACAGTTCGTCGAGGTCGGCGCGGATGTGCGTCTCTATGTAGAGACCCATGTGTTCCCCCACGTGAGCACCGTGTTTGAGCGACTGCTCAAATCATCTGACGCTGAACGTACACCTCTTTGAGCGTCGCTCAAACATGAGGGACGGGAAAACCCCGGCCCAGACGGACCGGGGTTCTCGCGCGGGGAAGAGGGCGCGCCTACCGGGCGAGGTGGCGTTCGACGGTCTCCACCTTGCTGGTGAGCCCGTCGGTCACCCCGGGGCGGATGTCGGCCTTGAGGACGAGTGACACGCGCGGGGCGCGGGCCTCCACGGCGGCGACGGCGCGCTTGACGACGTCCATGACCTCGTCCCACTCGCCCTCGATCGAGGTGAACATGGCGTCGGTGCGGTGGGGCAGGCCCGACGCGCGGACCACGCGCACGGCGTCGGCGACGTACTCCCCCACGTCCTCGCCCACACCGAGGGGCGTCACGGAGAAGGCGACGATCATGCGTTCACGACTCCTTCCTTGCGGGCGCGGGCGGCGATGACGGCGTCCTCGGCCTCGCGGCGCAGCTTGCGCTCGATGACGAAGCCGCCGCCGGGGATGATCGAGTACGCGAAGTAGAGAGCCGCCTTGCCCTTGTTCCACTTGGCTCGGTTCCAGGCGTCCGCCCAGAAGAGCACATAGAGGACGAACAGCACCCCGTGGATCGGGCCGAGCACCGGGGCGACGTCGACGCCGGAGGCGACCGTGTACTTGATGATCGTGCAGGCCGCGAGAACGATCCAGGAGATACCCTCCGGCACGGAGATCAGGCGGAGGCGGCGGATGGCGGAGGCAGTCTTCAGGTCCACGGGTCACCTTCGGTGGGAGGGGCGCTGAGGGCACGGTCGTTCGCGCTCTGGTTTGTGAACGCACGCACAAGCGTTCCCCCATTGTGGCAAACCTCGCCCCCAGGGGTCCGCTCAGGGTGGGTTTCCCCCCGTGGGCCCTGTTCCGCCCACCCGCGCCGCCGCTAGTTTCGCAGCGTGGCGATGTTCCGACTCCAGGGCAGCAAGGTGCTCGCCGTCGACATGACCGGGGATGCCGTGAAGGCGAAGAACGGCTCGATGGTCGCGTACGACGGGGAGATGGCCTTCAAGAAGCTGAGCGGCGGCGGTGAGGGGCTGCGGGGAATGGTGACCCGGCGGCTCACCGGCGAGCAGATGACGGTGATGGAGGTGAAAGGACAGGGGACGTGCTGGTTCGCGGACCGGGCGTCCGAGATCAACCTGGTCACCCTCCAGGGGGACAAGCTCTACGTCGAGGCGGGCAATCTGCTGGTGACGGACGCGGGGCTGCGCACGGGCACGACGTTCACCGGCGTGCGCGGCGCCTCCCAGGGCAACGGCCTGTTCACGACGACCGTGGAGGGTCACGGACAGGCGGCGATCCTCTCCGACGGCCCGGCGGTCGTCCTCCGGGTCACCCCGCAGTACCCGCTGACCGTCGACCCGGGCGCCTATGTCGCCCACCAGGGTGACGTCCGGCAGTCCTTCCAGTCCGGTGTGACGTTCCGCACGTTCCTCGGGGAGGGCGGCGGCGAGGCCTTCCAGATCCGCTTCGAGGGTGACGGGCTGGTGTACGTGCAGCCGAGCGAGCGGACCACGATCGCGGGGGACGTGTGATGACCTTCCGGGAGATCAACTCCAAGATGGTGGAGGCGACCGTGGCGCCGGGGCAGCGGCTGTTCAGCCAGCGCGGCGCGATGCTCGCCTATCGCGGGGACGTGTCCTTCACGCCCAACGTGCAGGGCGGCCAGGGCGGGCTGATGTCCATGATCGGGCGCCGGGTGGCCGGCGAGGCGACCCCGCTGATGACCGTGGAGGGCAGCGGCACGGTCTTCTTCGGGCACGGCGGCCACCACGTCCATGTGATCACCCTCGCCGGGGACACGCTCTATGTGGAGGCCGACCGGCTGCTCGCCTTCGAGGGCACCCTGCGGCAGGGCACGATGTTCCTGGGCGCCCAGGGCGGGGTGATGGGCCTGGTGCGCGGGCAGGTCACGGGGCAGGGGCTGTTCACGACGACGCTCCAGGGGCACGGCTCGGTCGCGGTGATGGCGCACGGCGGCGTCTTCGAGGTCCCGGTCACCCCGCGGCGCCCGGTCCATGTCGATCCGCAGGCGTACGTCGCCCACCACGGCGAGATCCGCAACAAGCTGTCCACCGCGCTCGGCTGGCGCGAGATGGTGGGCCGCGGCTCCGGCGAGGCCTTCCAGCTGGAGCTGAGCGGCAACGGCACGGTGTACGTCCAGGCCTCGGAGGAGAAGCTGTGAGCACCTACGGAACCCCGGGCGCCGGGCCGGCCGTGTACGACCCGCTGTCGCTGCCCGCCGACGACAACGTCAACCCGTACACCTTCTGCGTGGAGCTGAAGGGCGGGCAGTGGTTCCTGCAGAAGGGGAAGATGATCGCCTACTACGGGACGATCGAGTTCAACGGCATCGGGCACGGGCGACTCGACCGGCTTGTCCGTACGTCGTTTCATTCGCCACTGCACGCGAGCGACTGGGTCGTGGCGGAGGGCTCCGGGAAGATGCTGCTGGCCGACCGGGCGTTCGACGTCAACTCCTACGACCTGGACGACGGGAACTTGACCATTCGCGCGGGCAATCTGCTCGCTTTTCAGCCAAGTCTCGCGCTCAAACAGTCGATCGTCCCGGGATTTCTGACCCTTATCGGAACCGGAAAGTTCGTAGCCGCATCAAACGGTCCGGTGGTGTTCGTGGAACCTCCCCTCCGGGTGGACCCGCAGGCGCTCGTCGGGTGGGCCGACTGCCCGTCCCCGTGCCATCACTACGACCATGGGTACCTGACGGGTGTACTGGGCGGTCTACGTGCGATGACGGGCTTGGGCGGGGTCTCCGGGGAGGAGCACCAGTTCGAGTTCGCCGGCGCGGGGACGGTCCTGCTGCAGTCGACCGAGACGCTCATGGCCGAGGCGGCGACGGGGGCGGTTCCGCCCGATCCCGGCGTTCCGGGAGGTGGCGGAATGGCACCGGGCGGACACGGTCCGCAATCATCGGGTGCACCGCGCCTTCCCGGACAGCTGGGAGACCTCCAGCGTCGCTTCGGGCTGTGAGCGGTAGTCTGCGGAGTGTGACGTCGAACGCGTGCGCACGTCACACCACCCGAAGTAGTTCGCCATTCAACTTCTTAGGTAGACTTCATTCATGGAGACCGAGACGGCCACGCGCTGGCTGACCGATGCGGAGCAGTGCGCCTGGCGCACCCACCTGGAGGTCAACAGGCTGTTGACGTACCAGCTCGAAAAGGATCTGCAGCCGTTCGGCCTGACAATGAACGACTACGAGATCCTGGTGAACCTGTCCGAGTCGGAGGACGTACGGATGCGGATGAGCGACCTGGCCTCCGCGACCCTCCAGTCCAAGAGCCGGCTCTCGCACCAGATCACGCGCATGGAGAACGCCAACCTGGTACGGCGCGAGAACTGCGACACGGACCGGCGGGGGCTGTACGCCGTGCTCACGGACCACGGCATGGAGACGATGCGGAAGGTCGCCCCCCATCACGTGGCATCGGTGCGCCGGCACTTCATCGATCTGCTGTCGCCGGACGCGCTGATGGAACTGGACAAGGCGCTCAAGCCGGTCGCCGAGCACCTGAGAGGACAGCGAGGGCGCCCCTGAGCAGCCGGCGGGTCCGGCCGGGCGCGGAGCGGTAACCGGCGCCCACCCGGCCAGGGGCACGTGGTGCGGAGGGCCCTCGCGGGGGCCGGTTCACCCAGCGGCACCCGCCTGTGAGGCCGGGTCACCCGTCGACGCCCACCGGACGCGGACGGGCCACTCACCGTCGCTCACCAGGCGGGACCCTGCTACCGGGCGGAAGCGGGCCCGCTCCACCGGCGCTCACCCGGCAGGCCGGACCCGGCCGCCGGGCGAACCGGCGCTCACCGTGCGGGGCAGGGATCGCACGACGGCAGCGCCCCCGCTCAGCCGTGCTCAGCGAGCGCCGCCGTCGCCCGCTTCGGCCTGGGCGTACGTCTGGCGGCTGCCAAGGCCGTGGTCAGGGCGGTGGCGCCCGCCAGGGCGAAGCACAGGGGCAGGGGGAGGCGGTCGATCAGCAGTCCGGCCGCCAGCGCCCCGGCCGAACTCCCGGCGTTCACCCCGGTGTTCACCCAGGCCCCGGCCCGGATCCGGGTCTCCTGCGTCGCCGTCTCGTCGGCCAGCAGATACGCGGTCGTCAGCGCCGGCGCGATGAACGCGCCCGCGAGGGCCAGCACGCCGGACAGGACCCACAGGCCGGGGGCCAGCCCCGCCACCGCCAGCACCACTCCGAAGGCCGCGGTGAACCCGCACAGCCGGGCCCGGGCGGGCGCACGCCAGCGCACCGCCCCGGCCGCGAGCCCGCCGAGCGCGCTGCCCGCCGAGAGAGCGCCCAGGACCCAGGGGACCAGCGCGGTGTCGGAGGAGCGCGCCGCGGCGAAGGCCAGCACCAGCAGTTCCACGGCGCTGATGGCCAGCCCGAGACCCAGCGCGGCCACGACCGCCGGCAGCAGGCCCCGCACCGGGACGGGCCGTCGGCGGCGGGTGGCGGGGCGCGGACCGGGCAGCGCCGGGGAGGTGACGAAGGCACAGGTGCCGGCCACGTTCAGGGCCGCGCTCAGCAGGATCCCGGCGGCCGCCGGGGCCACTCCCAGCAGCGCGCCGACCAGCGCCGGACCGGAGACGTAGAGCAGTTCCTCGGCGACGGCGTCGAGGCTGTAGGCGCGCCGCGCCATGCCCTCGTCGGGCATCAGCGCGGACCACAGGGCGCGCATGGCCGGTCCCAGCGGCGGCGCGCAGCAGCCCGCGAGCGCGGCCGTGCCGGCGACGGCCGCGGCGGGTGCGCCCGGACGCCAGGTCAGCGCGGCCAGGAGGGCCAGCAGGGCGCCGTACAGCACCGACATGGGCAGCAGGGCCCGGCGCGGGCCGTGACGGTCGACCAGGGCGGCGCGCAGCGGCATCAGGAAGACCGTGGCGGCGCCGAACAGGGACAGTACGACACCGGAGACGGCCCAGGAGCCGGTGGCGGCGGTGACGGACAGCGGCACCGCCATGCCGACCGTGGCGTAGGACAGACGGGCCGTCAGGGCGGCGGTGAAGGTGCGGCGGGCCTGGGGCACGCGCAGGACGGCGGCGTACGAGGGCCGCGGCAGGGGCGTGGACACGCGGAAGTTCCTCTGGAGAGGCGGAAGAAGGGGACACCTGAGGGCGCGGTGACCGCTTTCCGCGGCCCCGTCTGCCGGGTGTGCCCTACGCCATGAGGAGGAACTGCATGCCGGTCACGGTAGCAGTGTGATCACCGGACCGGAAAGGGTTCAGCCCTGGGTCAGCCCCGCGACCAGTTGGTCCGCCGCGCGGTAGGGGTCCAGTTCGCCGGCGACGATGCGTTCGGCGAGGGCGCCGAGCCGGCGGTCGCCGTGCAGGTCGCCGATGCGTTCGCGCAGCGCGGTGACGGCGATGGTCTCCACCTCGCGGGCCGCGCGGGCCTTGCGGCGCTCGGCGAGGACGCCCCGCTCCTCCATCCAGGCCCGGTGCTTCTCCAGGGCCTCCACGACCTCGTCGACGCCCTCGGCGCGGGCCGCGACCGTCTTGACGATGGGCGGGCGCCAGTCGCCGGGGCCGCGGGCCTCGCCCAGGCCCAGCATGTGGTTCAGTTCGCGGGCGGTGGCGTCGGCGCCGTCCCGGTCGGCCTTGTTGACCACGTAGACGTCGCCGATCTCCAGAATCCCGGCCTTCGCCGCCTGGATGCCGTCGCCCATGCCCGGGGCGAGCAGCACCACGCTGGTGTCGGCCTGGGAGGCGATCTCGACCTCCGACTGGCCGACGCCGACCGTCTCGACCAGGATCACGTCGCAGCCCGCCGCGTCCAGCACCCGGATGGCCTGCGGGGCGGCCCAGGCCAGCCCGCCGAGGTGGCCGCGGGTGGCCATCGAGCGGATGTAGACACCGGGGTCGGAGGCGTGGTCGGACATCCGGACCCGGTCGCCGAGCAGGGCGCCGCCGGAGAACGGGGAGGACGGGTCGACGGCCAGGACGCCGACCCTCCTGCCCTGTTTGCGGTAGGCGGTGACCAGCGCGGAGGTGGAGGTCGACTTGCCGACGCCGGGCGAGCCGGTCAGGCCCACCACATAGGCGTTGCCGGTCAGCGGCGCCAGTGCCGCCATGACCTCCCTCAGCTGCGGTGACGCCCCCTCCACCAGGGAGATCAGCCGGGCCACGGCCCGCGGCCGGCCTTCCCTGGCCTGGGCCACCAGAGAGGAGACGTCCTGCATCACAGCTCCGTTCACTTCACCGACGTACCGGAATCGTCACCTACGGGGTCTCAGGCCTTCGGCACCCGCACGATCAGGGCGTCGCCCTGGCCGCCGCCACCGCACAGCGCGGCCGCGCCGATCCCGCCGCCCCGGCGCTTGAGCTCCAGCGCCAAGTGCAGCACGAGACGGGCGCCGGACATGCCGATCGGGTGGCCCAGCGCGATCGCGCCGCCGTTGACGTTCACCTTTTCCGTGGACACGCCGAGGTCCTTCATTGACTGCGCGGCGACCGCGGCGAACGCCTCGTTGATCTCGATGAGGTCCAGGTCGGTGACGTCCAGGCCCTCCTTCCTCAGCGCGTGCCGGATGGCGTTGGACGGCTGCGACTGGAGGGAGTTGTCGGGGCCGGCCACATTGCCGTGCGCGCCGATCTCGGCGAGCCACTGAAGGCCCAGCTCCTCGGCCTTGGCCTTGCTCATCACGACCACGGCGGCGGCGCCGTCGGAGATCTGCGAGGAGGAGCCGGCGGTGATCGTGCCGTCCTTGGTGAAGGCCGGGCGCAGCCGGGCCAGGGACTCCACGGTGGTGTCGCCGCGGATGCCCTCGTCCTTGCTGAACAGCACCGGGTCGCCCTTGCGCTGCGGGATCTCCACCGGGGTGATCTCGGCCTCGAACAGGCCGTTCTTCTGGGCGGCGGCGGCCCGCTGGTGGGACAGGGCGGCGATCTCGTCCTGCTCGGGGCGCTTGATGCCGAGGCGGGTGTTGTGCTTCTCGGTGGACTCGCCCATCGGGATGTTCTCCCACGGGTCGGTCAGGCCGTCGTAGGCCATCGCGTCGAGCATCTGGACCGCGCCGTACTTGTAGCCCTCGCGGGAGCCCGGCAGCAGGTGCGGGGCGTTGGACATGGACTCCTGGCCGCCCGCCACGACGATGTCGAACTCGCCGGCGCGGATCAGCTGGTCCGCGAGGGCGATGGCGTCGAGGCCGGAGAGGCACACCTTGTTGACGGTGAGCGCCGGGACGTTCATCGGGATGCCGGCCTTGACGGCGGCCTGGCGGGCCGGGATCTGGCCCGCGCCGGCCTGGAGCACCTGGCCCATGATCACGTACTGCACCTGGTCGCCGCCGATCCCCGCACGGTCGAGGGCGGCCTTGATCGCGAAGCCGCCGAGGTCGGCTCCGGAGAAGGACTTCAGGGAGCCCAGCAGCCGCCCCATGGGCGTCCGGGCGCCCGCGACGATCACCGAGCTGGTCGTTCCAGAAGACATGAGGTGCGATCCCCTTCCAGCTGCGTGCAGCCGAGGAGTGAACGAGGGTTTACTTCGAATGTACTGAGCGGTTGGACACGCCGTCACCGGCCTGTCGGTGTGATCGCGCGCACGTTGCGTAACCACCCCGCCGAGCGCTGCACTGAATCCATGCTGACGCGAATCGACCACATCGGGATCGCCTGCCACGACCTCGACGCGACCGTCGAGTTCTACCGGGCCACGTACGGCTTCGAGGTGTTCCACACCGAGGTCAACGAGGAGCAGGGCGTGCGCGAGGCCATGCTCAGGATCAACGGCACCTCCGACGGCGGCGCCTCCTACCTCCAGCTGCTGGAACCGGTCCGCGAGGACTCCACGGTCGCCAAGTGGCTCGCGAAGAACGGGGAGGGCGTCCACCACATCGCCTTCGGTACCGCGGACGTGGACGCCGACTCCGAGGAGATCCGGGGCAAGGGCGTGCGGGTGCTCTACGACGAGCCCCGGCGCGGCTCCATGGGCTCGCGGATCACCTTCCTGCACCCCAAGGACTGCCATGGCGTCCTCACAGAACTGGTCACTTCGGCCCCTGTTGAGTCGCCTGAGCACTGACCCCCGTACATAAGGGCCGGTAGGGTTGGGGGCGGTCGTCCCGTCAACCGGGGCGACCGGGTCCTGCCGTTGCCGGCGGGACCGAGCCGGGGTCCGGGTTTCGGGGGACGAGCGTCGGGGCAGCAGCCCGTGCTCCGCCGTCTGTCCGACACCCTTCCCCGGGGGCCCCGTCCGGCGGATGGACGGAGCTCGTTGGAGAAGCTGACCAGGGGACGGATGGGACCGCGCAGTGCGGGGCTACGAGAGCCAGGAGCGAGAGCCGGCGGCTGACGTCGACCACCTCTCTCGGTTCGAGGCCGAGATGAAGCGGCTGAGGACCGAGCGGGAGAAGGCGATCCAGCACGCCGAGGACCTCGGCTACCAGGTCGAGGTGCTGCGCGCCAAGCTGCACGAGGCGCGCCGCACCCTCATGACCCGGCCCGCCTACGACGGCGGTGACATCGGTTACCAGGCCGAGCAGTTGCTCCGTAACGCCCAGATGCAGGCCGAGCAGCTGCGCCAGGACGCCGAGCGGGAGCTGAGCCAGGCCCGCGCGCAGACCCAGCGCATCCTCCAGGAGCACGCCGAACAGGCCGCCCGGCTCCAGGCGGAGCTGCACCAGGAGGCCGTGACCCGGCGCCAGCAGCTCGACCAGGAGCTGGCCGAGCGCCGCGCCACCGTCGAGTCGCACGTCAACGAGAACGTGGCGTGGGCGGAGCAGTTGCGCGCCCGCACCGAGCAGCAGGCCCGCCGGCTGCTGGAGGAGTCCCGCGCGGAGGCCGAGCAGGCGATGGCCGCCGCCCGCGCGGAGGCCGAGCGGCTGACCCGGGAGGCCCGGGAGCGGCTGCGCGACGAGGCCGAATCGGCCCGCGCCGAGGCCGACCAGATCCTGCGCCGGGCCCGCGCGGACGCCGAGCGGCTGCTGAACGCGGCCTCCACGCAGGCGCAGGAGGCCACCGAGCACGCCGAGCGGCTGCGCACCACCACGGTCACCGAGTCGGACGCGGCCCGCCGGCAGGCCGCCGAGCTGAGCCGGGCCGCCGAGGAGCGGATGGCGGCGGCCGAGGAGGCGCTGCGCAAGGCGCAGGCCGAGGCCGAGAAGGTGGTCACCGAGGCGAAGGAGGCCGCCGCCAAGGCCCTGGCGAGCGCCGAGGCCGCCAACGAGACGCGCACGCGCACCGCCAAGGAGCAGGTCGCCAGGCTGGTCGAGGAGGCCACCAAGGAGGCCGAGCACACCCGGTCCGAGGCCGAGCAGCTGGTCGCGGACGCCCGCGCCGAGGCCGAGAAGATGGTCGCCGAGGCCGCCGAGAAGGCCCGCACGATCACCGCCGAGGAGACGGCCACCCAGCTGTCCAAGGCGGCCAAGACCGCCGAGGACGTGCTCGACAAGGCGTCGGAGGACGCCCGGAAGACCACCCGGGCCGCCGCCGAGGAGGCCGAGCGGATCCGTTCGGAGGCCGAGGCGGAGGCGGACCGGCTGCGCGCCGAGGCGCACGACATCGCCGAGCAGCTCAAGGGCGCGGCCAAGGACGACACCAAGGAGTACCGGGCCAAGACGGTCGCGCTCCAGGAGGAGGCCCGCCGGCTGCGCGGCGAGGCCGAGCAGCTGCGCGCCGACGCGGTCGCCGAGGGCGAGTCGATCCGTGCCGAGGCCCGCCGCGAGGCCGTCGCCAAGATCGAGGAGGCGGCCAAGTCCGCCGAGGAGCTGCTGGGCAAGGCCAAGGCGGACGCCGAGGAGCTGCGGCAGACCGCGACGGCCGACAGCGAGAAGGTCCGCGCCGAGGCCGCCGAGCGCGCCACCGCGCTGCGCCGGCAGGCCGAGGAGGCCCTGGAGCGCGCCCGCGAGGAGGCCGAGCGGCTGCGCGCCGAGGCCGCCGAGCAGGCCGAGACGGCCCGGGCGGACGCCGAGAAGGCCGCGCGGGAGCTGCGCGAGGAGACCGAGAAGGCCGTCGAGGCCCGCCGTGCGGAGACCGCCGAGGAGCTCGCCCGGCTGCAGGCGGAGGCGCAGGAGCGGCTGGCGTCGGCCGAACAGGCGCTGACCGAGGCCCGCGAGGAGGCCGCCCGGGTCCGCCGGGAGACCGCCGAGGAGAGCGAGCGGCTGCGCGCGGAGTCCGCCGAGCGGATCCGGGCGCTCCAGCAGCAGGCCGAGGCCGAGGCCGAGCGGCTGCGTACCGAGGCCGCCTCCGACGCGTCCGCCTCCCGCGCCGAGGGCGAGGCCATCGCCGTACGGCTGCGGTCGGAGGCCGCCGCGGAGGCCGAGCGGCTGAAGGCGGAGGCGCAGGACACCGCCGACCGGGTGCGCGCGGAGGCGCAGGCCGCCGCCGAGCGGCTGGGCGCCGAGGCGTCCGAGACGCTGGCCGCCGCGCAGGAGGAGGCCGCCCGGCGCCGCCGCGAGGCCGAGGAGCTCCTCGGTGCCGCCCGCGAGGAGGCCGGCCAGGAGCGGCAGCGGGCCCGCGAGCAGAGCGAGGAGCTGCTGGCCGCCGCCCGCAAGCGGGTCGAGGAGGCGCAGGCCGAGGCCACCCGGCTGGTGGAGGAGGCCGACCGGCGGGCCGGCGAGATGGTCGCCGCCGCCGAGCAGCACGCCCAGCAGGTCCGGGACTCCGTCGCCGGGCTGCACGAGCAGGCGCAGGAGGAGATCGCCGGGCTGCGCTCGGCCGCCGAGCACGCGGCGGACCGTACCCGGCGGGAGGCCGAGGAGGAGGCGGACCGGGTCCGCACCGACGCCTACGCCGAGCGGGAGCGGGCCGGCGAGGACGCCGCCCGGATCCGGCGCGAGGCGCACGAGGAGTCGGAGGCCGCCAAGGCGCTGGCCGAGCGGACGACGGCGGAGGCGATCGCCGAGGCCGAGCGGCTGCGCGCGGACGCGGGCGAGTACGCGCAGCGGGTGCGCACCGAGGCGTCGGACGCGCTCGCCGAGGCGGACCAGGCGGCGGCCCGTACCCGGGCGGACGCCCGCGAGGACGCCAACCGCATCCGCTCCGACGCCGCCGCCCAGGCCGACACCCTCATCACCGAGGCCCGCAAGGAGGCCGAACGCCTCCAGACGGAGACCGCCGCCGAAGCCGAACGGGTGCGCACCGAGGCGGTCACGGAGGCCGAGCGGCTGCGGAGCGAGACCGCCGCGGAGGCCGAGCGGATCCGCACGGAGGCGTCGCAGACGCTCACCGAGGCGAACGAGGCGGCGACGCGTACCCGGGCGGACGCCCGCGAGGACGCCAACCGCATCCGCTCCGACGCCGCCGCCCAGGCCGACACCCTCATCACCGAGGCCCGCAAGGAGGCCGAACGCCTCCAGACGGAGACCGCCGCCGAAGCCGAGCGGGTGCGCACGGAGGCGCTGGCCGAGGCGGACCGGGTGCGCACGGAGGCCGTCGCGAACGCCGAGCAGCTGATCGGGGATGCCACGGGCGACGCCGAGCGGCTGCGGGCGGAGGCCGCCGAGCAGGTCGGTTCCGCGCAGGCGCACGCCAAGCGGGTGCGGGCGGAGGCCGAGCGGACGAAGGCGGACGCCGAGGCCGAGGCCGAACGGCTCGTCAACTCCGCGCGGGCGGAGGCCGAGCGGACCCTGGACGAGGCCCGCAAGGACGCCAACAAGCGGCGTTCGGAGGCGGCGGAGCAGGTCGACAAGCTCATCACGGAGACCACGGCGGAGGCCGACAAGCTGCTCGCCGAGGCGCAGGCGCAGGCCCTGAAGACCACGGCGGACGCCGAGTCGCAGGCCGACACGATGGTGGGCGCGGCCCGCAGCGAGGCCGAGCGGATCGTCGCCGAGGCGACCATCGAGGGCAACTCGCTGGTGGAGAAGGCCCGTACGGACGCCGACGAGCTGCTGGTCGGCGCGCGCCGGGACGCCACCGCGATAAGGGAGCGCGCGGAGGAGCTGCGCAGCCGCGTCACCACCGAGATCGAGGAGTTGCACGAGCGGGCCCGCCGCGAGGCCGCCGAGACGATGAAGTCCACCGGCGACCGCTGCGACGCGCTCATCAAGGCCGCCGAGGAGCAGTTGGCGAAGGCCGAGGCGAAGGCCAAGGAGCTGGTCTCGGAGGCCGACTCCGAGGCGGGCAAGGTGCGCATCGCCGCGGTGAAGAAGGCGGAGGGTCTGCTCAAGGAGGCCGAGCAGAAGAAGGCCCGCCTGGTGAAGGAGGCCGAGGAGCTGAAGGCTCAGGCGGTCCGCGACGCCCGGCGTACGGTGGAGGAGGCCGAGGAGCTCAAGGCGGAGGCGATCCGCGAGGCGCGGCGCACCGTCGACGAGGGCAAGCGGGAGCTGGAGATCCTGATGCGCCGGCGCGAGGACATCAACGCCGAGATCTCCCGGGTGCAGGACGTCCTGGAGGCGCTGGAGTCCTTCGAGGCGCCCGCGTCCGGCAAGGACGGCGGGGTCAAGGCGGGCGCCACCGTGGGCGCCCCCCGATCGGGTGGCAAGACGTCACAGAGCTAGCGGACAGGGGGCGTTCCGGTGTTTTCTGGGGGCTTTGCCCTACTCCTTGGCAAGCCGTCCGTCGGCCGGCCACCCAAAAGAGGTGCCGTTCTCCGGATCAAAACCGTATCCACTCGATGACACACCGCTGCGGCCCCTAGGATTCCTTTTATCACCTCACTCACCGGTCTCATTCGACAGGAACCCCATGAGCGACACTTCCCCCTACGGCTTCGAGCTTGTGCGGCGTGGATACGACCGCGCTCAGGTGGACGAACGTATCTCCAAGCTCGTCTCCGACCGTGACAGCGCTCTCGCCCGGATCACCGCCCTGGAGAAGCGCATCGAGGAGTTGCACCTCGAAACGCAGAACGCCCAGGCCCAGATCACCGACGCCGAGCCGTCGTACGCGGGTCTCGGCGCGCGAGTCGAGAAGATCCTGCGGCTGGCCGAGGAAGAGGCCAAGGAGCTGCGTGAGGAGGCCCGGCGGGCGGCCGAGCAGCACCGCGACCTCGCCGAGTCGGCGGCCCAGCAGGTCCGCAACGACGCCGAGGCGTACGCGGCCGAGCGCCAGGCCAAGGCCGAGGACGAGGGCGTCCGGATCGTCGAGAAGGCCAAGGCCGACGCGGCCCAGCTGCGTGCCGAGGCGCAGAAGGACGCGCAGTCCAAGCGGGAGGAGGCGGAGGCCCTCTTCGAGGAGACCCGCGCCAAGGCCGCGCAGGCCGCCGCCGACTTCGAGACCAACCTGGCCAAGCGGCGCGAGCAGTCCGAGCGGGACCTGGCCTCGCGCCAGCAGAAGGCGGAGAAGCGGCTCGCCGAGATCGAGCACCGGGCGGAGCAGCTGCGCCTGGAGGCGGAGAAGCTGCGCACCGACGCCGAGCGCCGGGCCCGTCAGACGGTGGAGACCGCCCAGCGGCAGGCCGAGGACATCGTGGCCGACGCCAACGCCAAGGCGGACCGGATCCGTTCGGAGTCCGAGCGGGAGCTGGCGGCGCTCACCAACCGCCGCGACAGCATCAACGCCCAGCTGACGAACGTCCGCGAGATGCTGGCCACGCTGACCGGCGCCGCGGTGGCCGCGGCCGGCACGTCCAGCGACGACGAGCCGGCCTCCCGGAGCGTTCCGGCGCAGCAGTCCCGGTAGTCGTACGACACCGGCGTGGTGAAGGGGCGGCGCGGCCGGTCCCGCCGCCCCTTCACCGTTCGCCGACGCGATCGGCGCCGGGGTGGTTCGCCGCTCCCCGCCGCTCCCCGCTGCTCCCCCCGCCCCCGTGGTCGAGAGGGCCCGTCCTGGCGTGACCATGCGACGGGCCTGACGGGGGCTGTCCCGGCCGACGCGGCCCCCGGGCCGGGGATGCAGCTCCCGCGGGTGATCGCCGCGCCCGACGGGCGGCCGCGTCCTTCTCAGGTGTCGGGACGCCCGGTGATCCCCGGCGCTCCGGCTTTACTCTCTCTTGGGCGGAACCGTCAGCGCCTGGATATCCTCCTAACCCTTACGGGGGCGTGTGCCCCGCCTTCCTGAACCTTTTCGATGGGTGCGGAGCATGATCGAGGCTGTCGGCCTGACCAAGCGCTACGGCGACAAGACCGCCGTGTACAACCTTTCCTTCCAGGTGCGGCCAGGAGCCGTGACCGGCTTCCTCGGGCCGAACGGCTCGGGCAAGTCCACGACGATGCGGATGATCCTCGGGCTGGACAACCCCACGTCCGGGTCGGTCACCATCGGCGGTTATCCGTACCGCAAGCTGCCCAACGCACCCCGGCAGGTCGGCGCGCTGCTCGACGCCAAGGCCGTGCACGGCGGCCGGTCCGCCCGCAACCACCTGCTGAGCCTCGCCCAGCTGTCGGGCATCCCGGCCCGCCGCGTGGACGAGGTGCTCGGCGTGGTCGGTCTCCAGGAGGTGGCGAAGAAGCGCTCCAAGGGCTTCTCGCTCGGCATGGGCCAGCGCCTCGGCATCGCCGCCGCGCTGCTCGGCGACCCGCAGGTGCTGCTCTTCGACGAGCCGGTCAACGGCCTCGACCCCGAGGGCATCCTCTGGGTCCGCAACCTGATGAAGGCGCTGGCCGCGGAGGGCCGTACGGTCTTCGTCTCCTCCCATCTGATGAGCGAGATGGCGCTGACCGCCGACCACCTCATCGTGATCGGGCGCGGGCAGTTGCTCGCCGACATGAGCGTGACGGACTTCATCTCGGCGAACTCCGCCGACTTCGCGCGCGTGCGCACCCCCGACACCGAGCCGCAGCTGCGCGAGAAGCTCGGCTCGGTGCTCGCCGAGGCGGGCGGGCACGTGCTGCCCGAGCAGGACGGCGCGCTGCGGGTGACCGGGCTGCCGCTGCCCCGCATCAGCGACCTCGCGCACGAGGCGGGCGTCCGGCTGTGGGAGCTGTCCCCGCACCAGGCCTCGCTGGAGGAGGCGTACATGCGGATGACCCAGGGCGCCGTGGACTACCGCTCGACCGTCGACCAGAAGGCGGGCCTCCAGCAGCCGCTGCCGCCCGGCGCCCAGCCGCCCATGCCGGTCCCCGGCCAGGGCCAGCCCGGCTGGTACGCCCCACCGCCGCCGCAGCAGGGCGGCCAGCCCTTCGGGACGTCTCCGGGCGGCCCGTACGGCGGCGGACCGGGCGCCCCGGCCAACGGGTACGGCGCTCCCGGTACGACGGCGGGCACGGGTACGGGTACGGGTGAGGCGCCGGGGACGGCCAACCCGTACGCCCAGCCGGCCCCTCCGGCCCGGCCCGCGGCCCCGGCCCAGCCGGGCACGGCTCCTTCCGCCGCCCCGGTGTCGCAGGACCAGCCGACGCTGCTGACGAAGAAGGCGCCGGCCGCCCCGCAGGCTCCCGCGGCCCCGCCCGCGCCGCAGCAGGCGCCCGCCGCCGCTCCCCCGGCCCCGGCCGACGCGCCCGGCGCGGCCCCGGCCACGAGCCCGGCCGACGCCCCCGCCGCCCCTGTCTCCGCCGCCCCGACGACCCAGCCCGAGGACGCCCGATGAGCACCCCCCAGCCCCCGATGCCGCAGGCCCCGGCCGCCGCGCCCGAGTGGCGGGCGCCTGGTGGGTCGTACGCCGGTTACACCTCGCCCATCCCGGTCGTGAACGCCCACCTCGGGCACGCGCTGGCCTCCGAGTGGACGAAGATCAGGTCGGTGCGCTCCACGATGTGGACGCTCGGCGTGTTCGTGCTGCTCGTCGTCGGCATCGGTCTCGCCGCCGGCGCGCTGGTCGAGGCCAACTCCGACGCCGCGAGCCTGGAGGGCGAGAACCCGCTGGCGTTCGGCTTCTTCGGCCTGCTCCTCGGCTCCATCTGCATCATCACGCTCGGCGTGCTGACCACGGCCTCGGAGTACGGCACGGGCATGATCCGCACGACGATGACCGCGTGCCCCAGCCGGGCGCGGGTGCTCGCCGCCAAGTCGATCGTGTTCTTCACGGTCGCCTTCGTGGTCACCCTGGCCGCGTCCGCCTTCGTGGCGATGGTCCAGGTGTCCATGCTGGAGGGCGCCGGTGCCCGCACCCCGAGCGGCTCGGAGTGGTTCAAGGCCACCGTCGGCATCAGCCTCTACATCGCGCTGCTCGGCCTGCTCTCGCTGCTCATCGGCTCGGTGATCCGGCACTCCGCGGGCGCCATCACCATCATGATCGGCGTCGTGCTGGCCCCGCTGGTGATCGCGATGTTCATGGTCGCGGAATCGATGGAGAAGCTGCGCGACTGGCTGTTCGAGTACTCCATCCCGAACCAGCTGAGCGTCTTCTACGCCAACTCCCTGAGCGAGTCCGGCCCGTCCGGCTGGGACCCGCTGTGGATCATTCTGGGCGTGACGGCGGCGGTGTACGCGGGCACGTACGCGCTGCTGCGGAGCCGGGACGTGTGAGCCGTACGACGGTATAGCCCGGCTCAGAACCTCGGCGCGTTACGGGACCGCTGCACCCGCGTGGTGCGGCGGTCCTTCGCGTTCCAGCAGGCCTTGTGCCAGTGCCGGCGGTCGTCGACGCCCGCGTACTCGGGCCAGGCCACCACGTGCGGGACGCCGGAGGGGATCAGCTGGTCGCAGCCCGGGCAGCGGTAGGTCTTGCCCTGCGCACTGGCTCCGGCGACGTGCCGTACGCTCCAGTCCTCGCCCTGCCAGCTCTCCGTGGACTGCCAGCCGCCGTACCGGCCGGCGTGGTCGTCCTCGGCGCTCCGGCCCGACGATCCGGCTGCCTTCGGTCGGTTGCGACGCGGGGACACGGGACACCTCTCGGAGCTATACAGGAAGCACGGGTGCCCTCCAGCCTACGCGGCGCGGAGCGGGGTACGAGTACGGAACCAATCCCCACAAGTCCCCCTCCAGAGCGATCCATTCTGCAGACAATCGGCAAATCTCCCCGGCGGGACCGTGTCCTTGGCACGTGTCAGACGGTTATGCCCGGCGGGGGAGCTCCGGGTCGGAGCCAAGGAAGCAGGAAATGCGATGCGCGTAGGAACTTTTGTGCTGGCCGCCCAGTTCCCCGGCCAGGGCCCGGGAGAGGCGCTGCACCGGGCGGTCCGCTCGGCGGAGGTCTCCGAGCAGGCCGGGCTGGACGCCGTATGGCTGGCCGAGCACCACTTCGTGCCCTACGGCACATGCCCCTCGGCGGTCACCCTGGCCGCGCTGCTGCTGGGCCGCACCCACCGCATCCGGGTCGGCACCGCGGTCAGCGTCCTGCCCACCGCCCACCCGGTCGCCCTCGGCGAGCAGGCCGCGCTGCTCCACGTCACCAGCGGCGGACGGTTCACGCTGGGCGTCGGGCGCGGCGGCCCCTGGGTGGACCTGGAGGTGTTCGGCGCGGGCCTGAAGGCGTACGAACACGGGTTCCCGGAGTCGCTCGATCTGCTGCTGCGCTGGCTGGGCGAACCGGCGGTGGCGGCCGCCGGCGAGCGGTACTCCTTCCGCGAGGTGCCGGTCGTACCCCGCCCGTCGGACGCCCTGACGGACACCCCCGGCCCCGAGGTGGTCCTGGCCTGCACCTCGCCGGCGAGCGTGCGGCTGGCCGCCGAGCGCGGGCTGCCGATGCTGCTCGGCATGCACGTCGGGGACGAGGAGAAGGCCGAGATGGTGGCGCTGTGGCGGGACTGCGCCCGCGCGGCGGGCCGGCCGGCCGAGGAGATCGCGGGCGCCGCCCATGTCTCGGCCGGCGTCTGCCAGCTCGCCGACCGGCGCACCGACGCGGCCGAAACCCTGCTGAAGGCGATGCCGGGCTGGCTGCGGCAGGGGCTCGGGGCCCATATGACGGTGGACGGCCGGGAGCGCGTGATGCGCGACCCGCACGCCTACACCGAACTGCTCTGTGAGCTGCACCCGGTGGGCACCCCGCGGCTCGCCGCCGACCGGCTCGCGGCCACCTCGGAGCGCACCGGGATCTCCCGCTTCGCCCTCATGGTCGAGGGCTCGGGACAGCTCGCGGCCACCGAGGAGAACCTACGGCGGCTCGGCGCGGAGGTACTGCCCCAACTGCGCTGACCGCACCGGCCGCCTCGGGCTTGCCGCCCCGACAACGAGAGCACCTCCCCGCGACAGCGCCTTGCGCGGGGTGGAGCGGCAAGCCGACGGCTCTGACGACTCGGTCCCGGCCGTGCCGCGGCCGCGGCCGCGTCAGCAGTCCCGGAACTCCGGGGACTGGTTCAGCAACTGGCTGCGCACCGACGTGAAGCGGGCCAGCGTCTCGTCCACCGAGGCGTCCGGCGGGAACACCGCCACACGGTGGCAGTTCTGGAAGGCCAGCCGCACACCGAAGTGCCGCTGCAGCGCGCCGCGTATCGCGTCACTCGCGAGCGCACGCAGCAGCTGACCGCGCGCCTGCTCGTCGGGCGGGGGCGTCTGGTTGTCGGCGAAGGGGCCGCCGTCCACCTTCAGCTGGGCCACCAGGGAGCTGATCATCTCCCATGCGTAGGGCAGGGAGGTCCGGACGCAGTCGACGAATGCTGCTTCGTCGACCTCGCCTCGCTCGGCCTGTTCGAGTAGGGCCGGTGAGACGTCGAGCGACATGGGTTCTCCTCTCGCACCCCCGAAGCGCAGGGGTTGGCGGACAGATAGGGGAGTTCGCGATTACGAACACGCTCGGTACAGGGGCCGCAACCTCCCGTTCCCTACGGTAGGCAACGGTCGGTGACCACACCAGCAGAATGCGTATATGGAACGGTCGGCTCATGCTCACTATCGGCCAGGGATGAACAAGAGGTTCCAGGGACAATTGGGACGATCCACAGGGAGCGGGATGGGCGGATCGCGAGCACCGGCGCGCGTCGAGTAGCGTTGCCGACCATGCGTCTCGTCATTGCCCGATGCTCGGTCGACTACGCCGGCCGGCTCACCGCCCATCTGCCCTCGGCACCGCGACTGATCCTGGTCAAGGCGGACGGCAGCGTCTCCATCCACGCCGACGACCGGGCCTACAAGCCTCTGAACTGGATGTCGCCGCCCTGCACGCTGAAGGAGGGGACCGGCGACGAGGCGGGTGTGTGGACCGTCGTCAACAAGGCGGGCGAGAAACTGATCATCACGATGGAGGAGATCCTCCACGACTCCTCGCACGAACTCGGGGTGGACCCGGGTCTGATCAAGGACGGCGTGGAAGCGCACCTCCAGGAGCTGCTCGCCGACCGCATCGAGACCCTGGGCGAGGGCTACACCCTCATCCGCCGCGAGTACATGACCGCGATCGGTCCCGTGGACATCCTGTGCCGGGACGCCGACGGCCGGACGGTCGCGGTGGAGATCAAGCGGCGGGGTGAGATCGACGGCGTCGAACAGCTCACCCGCTACCTGGACCTGCTGAACCGCGACCCCCATCTGGCGCCGGTCCGCGGCATCTTCGCCGCGCAGGAGATCAAGCCCCAGGCCCGCGTCCTCGCCACCGACCGCGGCATCGACTGCCACGTCCTGGACTACGACGCCCTCCGGGGCATCGAGGACGACAAACTCCGCCTGTTCTGACCGCCGCGGCGCTCACGCCCCGGCGGCAGCGCTCAGATCACCGGGTTCGTCGTGGCCGGGGCCGGGTGGGTGGCCGAGGCGGTGGTGCCGCCGGTGGAGCCGGAGGTCGCCGTGCCGGCGGTGTCGCCGGACGTGGTGCCGCCCGTGTCGGTGGTCCCGCCCGTGGGCGAGCCGCCCGTGGCCGAACCGTCCGTCGTGCCACCGGTGGTCTCACCCGTCGTACCGGTGGTGCCGCCCGTCCCGGTCCCCGTCGTCCCGCCCGTGGCCGAACCGTCCGTGGAACCGCCGGTCGTCGTGCCGCCCGTCGGCGTTCCCCCCGTCGAACCGGTGGAACCACCGCCGCCGCTCCCGGTCGAGCCGCCGGGCGTGCCTCCCGTCGTACCGCCCGTGGAGGAGCCGCCCGAGCCGCCGGGCCTCGGCGATGCCGACGGCGAGCCGGAGGACGTGCCGGGACGGGACGGCTCGCCGCTCTCCGCGGGACGGGAGGCGGTGTCCGGCGGTGCGGGGTCGTCCGCCGTGCCGTACGTGCCGTCCGGACCCGGTGACGCGGGCCGGCCGCCGACCGCGCCGGTGTCCCCGGTACCGCCGGAGTCCGCCGGCCCCACGCCCGGGTCCGCGTCGTCCACGCCCTGGCTCGCCGACGGATTGGCGTCGACCTTGCCCGCCGGGTCCCGGTCGGCGCTGCCGGAGGACGTCATGCCGAGCGTGACGACCGTACCGAGCACCGCCGCGAGCAGGGCCCCGGCACCGGCCGCCACCAGGTTGCGCCGGGCCAGCCGCCGGAGGCCGCCGGCCCGCCCCGCGGGACGCGTCGCCGGACCCGGCACCGGCGGTGCCGCCGGCCGCGGCACGGGCTGCGTCAGCTGCCGGGTCATCCGGGTCTCGCCCGGGGCACCGTAGGGCGCCGGCGCCGGCGCCGGCACGTCCCGCAGTACCTCCGTAGGCTCCTCCCCCGCCGGCGCGGACGGCCCCGGCACCGACGGCCCCGGCGCGGGCAGCCCCGGCACCGACGGGCCCGGCACCTCGCCGGCGCGGTCGGCGAGCAGCGCCAGCGCCCTGCGGCCGGCCACCGCGCCCCGCTTGTCCGCGAGCGCGCCGCGCAGCCCGCTCGACGCCTCCAGCTCCGCACGGGCCCGGCCGAACTGCCCGGAGCACAGCGCGAGGATGCCCAACTCGTGGTGGAAATAGGCCTGTTCCGCCACCTCGCCGCTCAGCCGGGCGGCCTCCGCGCCGGACCGCAGGGCCCGTTCCCAGGCGCTCCAGTGCAACCCCGCGGCGAAGGCGGGCGCCACCGTACGCGCCAGCCGTACGGCTCCGCCCTCCTCGTCCCCGGCGGACGACGACGCACGCGGGACGACGGCGGCCAGCGCGGCCAGCACCGCGTCGGCCTCCGCGCACACCCGTTCCGGGGTGACCGAGGGATGCCCGGCCCACCAGGCGTAGTGCCGCGCGGCGGTGAGGGCGTGCTCGGCGGTGTCGTCGGCGTATCCGGCGGCCTCCAACTGGGTCCGCACACCGGCCGCGAGGCGGTAGCGGGAGCCGACCGGGGAGACCAGCCCGCAAGCCACCAGCTCGCCGAGGGCCGCGTCGGCGTGGGTGTCGCCGACCAGGGCGGGCAGATGCGCCTGGTGCGGCACCTCGCCGCCGAGGGCCACCGCGAAGCGCAGGGAGGCCCGGGCGGAGCGGCTGAGCCGGGAGGCGAGCAGCGGGGCGGGCGCCGCCGCCTCGCCGAGGGAGGGCAGCGGAACCTCCTCCCCCGACTCCACCGGCGGCTCGACGGGCCGGCGTACGTCTTCGAAGACCCCGTACTCGTCCACCGCGCCGGCGCCGGCCCGCAGTCGGTCGCGCTGCCGGAGCAGGGCACCGGCCTGCACGAACCGCAGGGGCAGCCCCTCGGACTCGAACCACAGGTCGCCGGCCCAGTTGACCTCCTCCTCGGTGAGCGCCCGGCCGGCGGTCCGCTCCAGGATCCCCAGCCCGGCGGCCCGGTCGAGACCGCCGAGGAAGACCTCCTCCACGTCCGCCTCGGCGGAGGGCGCGGGCACGTCGGGCGTGGCGCCGAACAGGAACGCGCACTCGGGGGTGGCGTCGAGCAGTTCGTCCAGGGCGGTGCCGCCGAACTCCAGGTCGTCCAGGACGACGACGGCGCCGATCTCCCGGACCAGGGCGAGAAGTTCGTCCGGATCGGGACGGTACCCGGGGGCGTCGTGGACGGCGTGGAACAGGTCGTGCAGCAGGTCGCCGGGCGCCCGGCGGAAGCCGCACAGCCGGACCACGCCGTCGGGGGCGAGGTCGCGGCAGTCCTCGGCGACCGCGTCGAGCAGCGCGGTACGGCCGGAACCGGCCGGTCCGGTCAGACGGACCGAGCGCCCGCGGGCCAGCAGCCGGGCCAGGCGCTCGCGCTCCTCCCGACGCTCCGGCACGACGGGCTCGGCGGCGGGGGCGGCACCGGCCGGGGCGGGCGGCCGGGCGGCGAGTTCGACCTCGGCGCGCTCGGCGGCGGTGCGCTTGGTCGCCCCGCCGGGGCGCTCGGCCGGCCGGCAGGGTTCGATCTCGCTGCCGTCGACCGGATTGACCGTCAGCTGGAGGTCGCCGCAGACCAGCCGTTCCATGCGGGCGGGCACGGGCGTGGCCGGGGCGAGGTCGGCGGCGAGGGGGTCCCGGGACGGGCGGCGGTGGTGCGCCTGGCCGTGGTCCTCGGGTCCCGGGTTGATCGGGTCCATGGGTTCAAGCTCCCCAAAAGCGTCGTGTGCCCGTGTTGATGGCCCTCCCGGCCTTGTCGCACACCGCGCTGTCGCTTCTGGTCCGGGCCCGCTCGGCAGAGGGTCGCGAGACGGCGGGCGACCGCACCCTAAACCGTCACCGGGTCCCGGCGACAGGGCGGGGTGCCATGCGGTCCGAGACGTCACGGTCTCGGGAGGATTGCCCCCGTCGTACGGTTCGGCGGTCGCGCCCGGTTCCGTCCGGGTCCCGCCGCCGCGTACGCGCCGTGCCCCCTTGATACCTCACACCCGGGGCAGCGACTCCACGCCGATGCCGCCCTCGATGGCCAGGATGCGGTGCAGCCGGGTGGCCACCAGCAGGCGCTGCATCTGCGGGGGCACGCCCCGCAGCACCAGCCGGCGCCCGCAGCGGCCGGCCCGCCGGTGGGCGCCCATGATCACGCCGAGTCCGGTGGCGTCCCAGGAATCCAGTTCGGACAGGTCGAGTACCAGGTCGCCGACTCCGGTGTCGACGGCCGAGTGCAGGGCCGTACGGGCGTCCGCCGCGCTGCGGACGTCGAGGCGGCCCCCGACGACCAGCTCGGCGTGGTCGCCCCTGATGTGCATATGCGCTCCCCGTTGAGTGCGGTTGGCGTCTGTGTGACGGGTGTTGTGCCCCGTCTGACTGTGCGGATGGCGGTGCGGTTGCTGCTTGTCAGCGAACCGATACCGATTTCACCCCCGGGAGTGATCCTCCCGGGGACGGTGTGGCGGCGTGGGGCTCAGTACTTGTAGAAGCCCTGCCCGCTCTTGCGGCCGATGTCACCGGCGTCCACCATCCGGCGCATCAGCTCCGGCGGGGCGAACTTCTCGTCCTGGGACTCGGTGTAGATGTTGCTCGTGGCGTGCAGCAGGATGTCCACGCCGGTGAGGTCGGCGGTGGCGAGCGGGCCCATGGCATGACCGAAGCCCAGCTTGCAGGCGAGGTCGATGTCCTCGGCGGTGGCGACGCCCGACTCGTAGAGCTTGGTCGCCTCCACCACGAGGGCGGAGATCAGCCGGGTGGTGACGAAGCCGGCCACGTCCCGGTTGACGACGATGCAGGTCTTGCCGACGGACTCGGCGAACTCCCGGGCGGTGGCGAGGGTCTCGTCGCTGGTCTTGTAGCCGCGGACCAGCTCGACGAGCCGCATCATCGGCACCGGCGAGAAGAAGTGCACGCCGACGACCCGCTCCGGGCGCTCGGTGGCCGCCGCGATCTTGGTGATCGGGATGGCGGAGGTGTTGGAGGCGAGCACGGCGTCCTCGCGCACGAGCTTGTCGAGCGCGCGGAAGATCTCGTGCTTGACCTCCAGCTTCTCGAAGACGGCCTCCACCACGACGTCCGCCTCGGCGGCGGCGTCGAGGTCGGTGGTGGGGGCGATGCGCGCGAGGGCGGCCTCGGCGTCCTCCGCGGCCAGCTTGCCCTTGTCCACGAACTTGTCGTACGAAGCCTTGATGCCGTCGGTGCCGCGCCTGAGCGCCTCGTCGGTGACGTCCCGCAGCACGACCTCCCAGCCCGCCTGCGCGGCGACCTGAGCGATACCGGATCCCATGAGCCCGGCCCCGATGACGGCAAGCTTCCGTGCCACTCCGACTCCCCTTAGAACGCGCTGAACGTCTGCCTCTCCGGCGGACCATAGCGCTCCGGGAGCGTCGTGTGACCGGTAAGTAACGCGCGTCACGTCTCGATTGACGGACATCACACCGGCAGGGGTCAGACCGCCTCACGGACGGCGTAGTTGAGGACCTTTTCGCTCAACAGGTCCTCGATGTCGTCCAGGAGGACGAGGACCTCTCGTGATACTTCGGCCGGTTTGCGGCCGGCCACCATCTCGCGGCCGATGGCGACGAAGACGGC
Source organism: Streptomyces nogalater (assembly GCF_039532885.1). NCBI lineage: Bacteria > Bacillati > Actinomycetota > Actinomycetes > Kitasatosporales > Streptomycetaceae > Streptomyces > Streptomyces nogalater. Next base: position 58,074 of record NZ_BAAASM010000019.1, read on the forward strand.
CTGGTGGACCCAGCAGATCTGACCGGCCATCAGGTCCGGCAGCGGATCGCCGTCGGCGGCGCCGGTCTCCTCGCGCAGGGTCGCCTCCAGGATGTCGTGGGTCTCCTGTTGCAGGCTCCACAGTCGCGAACGCAGCGCCGGCGCCTCGTGGATGACCCGCATGAAGCGGTCGTAGCCCGTCATCAGGCCGATCCGGGGCGAGACGGCCTCGACCTCCGAGCGCAGTTCGCGCAGGACGGCCCGCGCGGCGGACTCCCCCACGTCCCGGCCGCGGACCCAGCGGGCGAGCCGGTCGGCCACGCCGGCCGAGCGGTCGAAGAAGAGGTCCTCCTTGGCGGGGAAGTAGTTGTAGACGGTGTTGACGGAGACGTTCGCCGCCTCCGCGATCTCCGCGACGGTCACCGCCTCGAAGCCGCGCTCCAGGAACAGCCCCGTGGCGACATCCGAGATGTACTGCCGGGTCTGCCTCTTCTTCCGCTCCCTGAGCCCTTCAGCCATGTCCGCATCCTAACTTCTCTGGTTCGACTGAAAAATTGGGGTCATTGCAAATTTTCAGGGACTCTGTTTTTCTGGGGGCATGGCAGCAGTCATCAGCACGGCGGGCCTGGCCCGTACGTTCCAGACCCCGTCCGGACCCGTCGAGGCCGTCCGGGGCATCGACCTGACCGTCCACGAGGGCGAGATCCTCGGCTTCCTCGGCCCCAACGGCGCCGGCAAGACGACCACCCTGCGCATGCTCACCACCCTGCTGAAGCCGACCGGCGGCGCGGCCACCGTGGCCGGCCGCGACCTGGTGGCCGACCCCACCGGGGTGCGCCGGGCCAGCGGCTACGTCGCCCAGTCCGGCGGGGTCGACCCGCAGATCACCGTGCGGGAGGAACTGGTCACCCAGGGCCGGCTGTACCGCCTGCCGAAGGCACGGGCCGTCGCCCGCGCCGCCGAACTGGCAGCCGAGCTGGACCTCACCGGGTTCCTGGACCGCAAGACCGGCGCGCTCTCCGGCGGTCAGCGGCGCCGCCTGGACATCGCGATGGCGCTCACCCACCAACCGAAGGTGCTGTTCCTGGACGAGCCGACGACCGGCCTGGACCCCGGCAGCCGCGCCGACCTGTGGCAACTGGTGCGCCGGCTGCGCGACGAGCACGGCATGACCGTCTTCCTGACCACCCACTACCTGGACGAGGCCGACGCCCTCGCCGACCGTCTGGTGATCGTCGACCGGGGCACGGTCGCCGCCGAGGGCACCCCGGGCGCGCTCAAGCTCCGCTACGGCGGCTCGCTCGACGCCACCCTCCAGGACACCTTCCTCGCGATCACCGGCCGCGGCCCCGCCCCCGCCGACACCGCCCCCGTCGCCGTATAGGAGATCCCGAAACGATGCTGCTCCACGACACGGCCCTCGTCTACGGCCGCTATCTCCGCCAGTCCCTGCGGTCCCGCTTCGCCCTGCTCTTCGGCGTGCTGACACCGCTGCTGTACCTGCTCTTCTACGGCCCGCTGCTCACGGATCTGCCGCTGGGCGGGCGGGGCAGCTCCTGGCAGGTGCTGGTGCCCGGGCTGCTGCTCCAGCTGGGCCTGTTCGGCGCGCTGTTCGCCGGGTTCACCGTCATCGTCGAGCAGGGGCAGGGGGTGGTGGAGCGGATGCGGGTGACCCCGGTCAGCCGGCTCGCCCTGCTGCTCGGCCGGGTGCTGCGGGACGCCACCGTGTTCGTCTTCCAGGCGGTGCTGCTGGTGCTGGCCGCGGTGGTGCTGGGGCTGCGCGCTCCGCTGGGCGGCGTCCTGATCGGCTTCGCCTTCGTGGCCCTGCTGACCGTGTCGCTGGCCTCGGTGTCGTACGCGCTCGGGATGAAGGTGCGCAGCCCGCAGGAGTTCGGCCCGCTGATCAACGCGGTGTCGATGCCGTCGATGCTGCTGTCCGGCCTGATGCTCCCGATGACCCTCGCGCCCGCCTGGCTGGACGTGCTGTCGCACCTGGTCCCGTTCCGCTATCTGGTGGACGCGGTCCGGGACGCGTACGTCGGCGACTACACGAGCGCGCACATGCTCTACGGCGCCCTGGTCGCCGTGGGCTTCACGGCGCTGACCGTGACGGCGGGCACACGGGTGTTCCGGACGGCCGGGGCGTAACTACGCTGGCCGTATGGTCAATCTGACGCGTATCTACACCAGGACCGGCGACCAGGGCACCACCAGCCTCGGCGATATGAGCCGGGTGCCCAAGACGGACCTCAGGATCGCCGCCTACGCGGACGCCAACGAGGCCAACGCGGTGATCGGCACCGCCATCGCGCTGGGCGGGCTGGCGGAGGAGATCGTCACGGTCCTCACCCGCGTCCAGAACGACCTGTTCGACGTGGGCGCGGACCTGTCGACACCGGTCGTGGAGAACCCGGAGTTCCCGCCGCTGCGGGTGGAGCAGTTCTACATCGACCGGCTGGAGGCGGACTGCGACCGGTTCAACGAGCGGCTGGAGAAGCTGCGCTCCTTCATCCTGCCGGGCGGCACCCCGGGCGCGGCCCTGCTGCACCAGGCCTGCACGGTCGTCCGCCGGGCCGAGCGCTCCACCTGGGCGGCCCTTGAGGCGCACGGCGAGACGATGAACCCGCTCACCGCGACCTACCTCAACCGCCTCTCCGACCTGCTGTTCATCCTGGCCCGCAGCGCCAACCAGGAGACCGGGGACGTGCTGTGGGTGCCGGGCGGGGAGCGCTAGCCGCCCTCGGCCGCGGCGGACCGGGAACGCCGGCGCCCTCCGGCCGGTTGCGGACCGGGAGCACCGGCGTCGTCCGGCCGGTTGCGGACCGGGAGCGTCAGCGCCGCCCGGCCGGTTCCCGGTCGTCGGCGCGCGCCGGTTCCCGCTTGGGGAACAGCGTGTAACACCCCGCGACGAACACGTTGATGCCGATCAGCCACAGCATGCGCTCCTGCCACATCCGCAGCGAACCGGTGTCGCCGCCGTCGCCGACGTACCAGACCGCCCCCTGGAGCAGGGCGAGGGCCACGACCGCGGCCAGGATCCAGCGGCCCGCGACCCTCCACTCGTGGACGGCGCGGGCGGTGCCGTACTTGGGCGGCTTCACCGGGGGCGGGCCGCCGGCGAAGCGGTGGGCCACCCGGGCGTCCACCCACTTGATGGTGGAGTGGCCGAGGCCGACGGTGAAGCCGATGTAGACCGCGGCGAGCCCGTGCCGCCAGTCCGGTTCGGCGCCGTTTTCGAGGTCGATCGCCGTGGCGGCGAAGAGCACGACCTCCAGCAGCGGCTCGCACAGCAGCAGCGCCAGTCCGGTGCGCGGCATGCGCAGCGCGTACCGGAAGACCAGTCCGGCCGCCAGCAGCACCCAGAACGCCACCTCGCAGGCGATGACCAGGCCGATGATCACGGCTTACTCCCCTCGTTCGCCCTTCCAGGGTCCCGGCCGGGCCGGCCGGTTTCGTCGTCGGCGCTGAGGAGAGTGCCGTAAGCGAAAGTCGCACTCCCGCACCCTTCCCGGGGAGCAGGCGGGGCGGACGGCGGCCGTGTTGGATGGGGGTATGGCCCGTACGCTCCCCCGCCCGCACCGAGACGACTGGTGGATCGCCGTGGCCGGGCTGCTCGGCGGGGTGCTGCTGTGGGCGCTCGGCATCCACCCCCGGGATCCCTCGGACGACCTGGTGCTGTGGCACGCGCCCTGGGCGGCCCTGGTCCCGCTGGCGCTGACCGCCGCCTGCGAACCGCTGCGCCGCGTCCACCCGCGCCTCGGCCTGCTGATCGGCACCCTCATGCTGGTGCTGGACACCGTGACCCTCGGCAGCGTGGCCACGATCGTGCTGTACACCGACCTGATGTACGCGGCCGTCCTGTACGGCACCCCGGCCTCGGCCCGCCGCATCCCGTGGATCACCGGCATGCTGACGGTCCTCGGCGGAGTGGTGCCGGTGGCGCTCTGGCGCGACCCGCAGGGCCTGCTGATCGGGCTGGGCGTCGGGGTGGTGGCGCTGGCCCCCGCCGCGACCGGCGCCGTGGTGCGCGGTCACCGGGAGGCCGCCGAGGCCGCCCGGCTGCGGGCCGAACAGACCGCGCTGCTGGCCGAGATGGACCGGGCCCAGGCGGTTGCCGCGGAACGGGCGCGGGTGGCGCGGGAGTTGCACGACATGGTCGCCAACCACCTGTCGGCCATCGCCATCCACTCCACGGCGGCCCTCTCCCTGGACGACACCAAGACCTCCCGGGACGCGCTGGCCGTCATCCGGGAGAACAGCGTGGCGGGGCTGGCCGAGATGCGCCGGCTCATCGGCATCCTGCGGGACCGCTCCGGGGACCGGGAGCCCGCCGCCTCGCCCACCCTGGCGGGCCTGGGCGCGCTGGTCGGCACCGCCCGGGCCAACGGCCTGGACGTCACGCTCGACGCCGGGCACGGCGAGGTGCCGGCGCCGGTGGAGCTGGCCGCCTACCGGATCGTGCAGGAGTCGTTGACCAACGCCCTGAAGCACGCGGCCGAGGGGAGCGTGCACGTGGTGCTGCGGCAGCGGGACGGTCTGCTGGACATCCGGGTGACCAGTCCGTACCGGCCGGGCGACGGCCCCCGCGCGCCGGGTTCCGGTGCCGGACTGACCGGAATGCGGGAGCGGGCGGCGCTGCTCGGCGGCACGTTCGAGGCCGGGCCCCGAGACGGACTGTGGACCGTACGGGCCGCGCTTCCGCTCACCGAAGGAGATTCCGCATGATCCGTGTCCTGGTCGCCGAGGACCAGTCCGCCGTCCGCGCCGGGCTGGCGCTGATCCTGGGCAGCGCGCCCGACATCGAGGTGGCCGGGGAGGCGGCGGACGGGGAGCGGGCGGTGGAGCTGGCCCGCGAGCTGCGGCCGGACGTGGTGCTGATGGATGTGCAGATGCCGGTGCTGGACGGGGTGTCCGCGACCCGGCGGATCGTGGCCGAGCAGCTCGCCGACGTCCTGGTGCTGACCACGTTCGACCTGGACGAGTACGTGTTCGGGGCGCTGCGGGCCGGGGCGGCGGGTTTCCTGCTGAAGCACGCGGAGGCGCGGGAACTGCTGGAGGCGGTGCGGACCGTGGCGCGCGGGGAGGGGGTGGTGGCGCCGGCCGTGACCCGGCGGCTGATCGCCGAGTTCGCCGCGGGCGGGGGCGCGGAGCGGGGTGCGGCGGCCGACCCGGCGGTGTTGGAGAGCCTGACCCGGCGGGAGCGGGAGGTGCTCGGCTGTGTCGGCGAGGGGCTGTCGAACGCGGAGATCGCCGGCCGCCTGGACATGGCCGAGGGCACGGTGAAGACGCACGTCAGCCGGTTGCTGGCGAAGCTGGGGCTGCGCAGCCGGGTGCAAGCGGCGGTGCTGGCCAGAGAGTTGGGGCTGTAGCGGGACGCCCGCCGCGATGACCCCCAGAATGGTCCAGACCTATTGACCTGTGGTCCAGACCTTTCTACCCTCGCAGCACCGTGGGGCATGAAGGCTCAGTCATGCCCCTGACACCTCTACGACGAGGGAGGCGCAGCATGCGCTTCAGACACAGAGCCGCGGCAGGGATCGCGTCCCTGTTGCTCCCCCTGGCCGGCGCGGTCGGGCTCGCCAGCCCCGCCCAGGCCGCGGGCAACGCGACCGCCACCTTCACCAAGACCAGCGACTGGGGTTCCGGCTTCGGCGGCCAGTGGACCGTCAAGAACACCGGGACCAGCAGCATCAGCTCCTGGACCATCGAGTGGGACTTCCCCTCGGGCACCAAGGTCACCTCGGCCTGGGACGCCACGGTCACCAACTCCGGTGACCACTGGACCGCCAAGAACGTCGGCTGGAACGGCACCATCGCCCCCGGCGCCTCCGTCTCCTTCGGCTTCAACGGCTCGGGCCCCGGCTCCCCGTCCAACTGCAAGCTGAACGGCGACAGCTGCGACGGCTCGACCCAGCCGGGCGACGCCGCCCCGTCCGCCCCCGGCACCCCGACCGCCTCCTCCGTCACCGACACCTCGGTGAAGCTCTCCTGGAGCGCGGCCACCGACGACAAGGGCATCAAGAACTACGACGTGCTGCGCGACGGCAAGAAGGTCGCCACCGTCGCCACCACCTCGTACACGGACACCGGCCTGACCGCCGGCACCGACTACTCCTACAGCGTGCAGGCCCGCGACACCGCCGACCAGACCGGCCCGGTCAGCGGCGCGGTCAAGGTCCACACCACCGGCGGCGGCAACACCGAGCCGCCCACCGGTGACAAGGTGAAGATGGGCTACTTCACCGAGTGGGGCATCTACGGCCGCAACTACAACGTCAAGAACGTGGTGACGTCCGGCTCCGCGGCCAAGATCACGCACATCAACTACGCCTTCGGCAACGTCACCGGCGGCAAGTGCGCGATCGGCGACTCCTACGCCGACTACGACAAGGCGTTCACCGCCGAGAACTCGGTCAGCGGCGTCGCCGACACCTGGGACCAGCCGCTGCGCGGCAACTTCAACCAGCTGCGCCAGCTGAAGGCCAAGTACCCGCACATCAAGGTGCTGTGGTCGTTCGGCGGCTGGACCTGGTCCGGCGGCTTCGCGGACGCGGCCAAGAACCCGGCGGCCTTCGCGCAGTCCTGCTACGACCTGGTCGAGGACCCGCGCTGGGCCGATGTCTTCGACGGCATCGACATCGACTGGGAGTACCCGAACGCCTGCGGTCTGACCTGTGACACCAGCGGGCCCGCGGCCTACAAGAACCTGATGGCCGCGCTGCGCGCCAAGTTCGGCCCGAACTACCTGGTCACCGCCGCGACCACCGCCGACGGCACGACCGGCGGCAAGATCGACGCCGCGGACTACGCGGGCGCCGCCCAGTACCTCGACTGGTACAACGTGATGACGTACGACTTCTTCGGTGCCTGGGACGCCAAGGGCCCGACCGCCCCGCACTCCCCGCTCACCTCGTACGACGGCATCCCGAAGGCGGGCTACACCACCGCCGACGCGATCGCCAAGTTCAAGGCGATCGGCGTGCCCGCCAAGAAGCTGCTCGTCGGCATCGGCTTCTACGGCCGCGGCTGGACCGGCGTCACCCAGGCCGCCCCGGGCGGCACGGCCACCGGCCCGGCGGCCGGCACCTACGAGCCGGGCATCGAGGACTACAAGGTCCTCAAGACCTCCTGCCCGGCCACCGGCACCGTCGCGGGCACCGCGTACGCCCACTGCGGCAGCAACTGGTGGTCCTACGACACCCCCGCCACCATCAAGACCAAGATGGCCTGGGCCAACAGCCAGGGCCTCGGCGGCGCGTTCTTCTGGGACTTCACCGGTGACACCGCAGGCGGCGAACTGGTGAGCGCCATCAGCGACAACCTGTAAGAAGCACCCTCAAGCGACCTTGAGCCTCCCTGGGACTCCGTCCGGGGGAGGCTCAACGCGGTTACGCCACATTCACCCGCTGTCCGGGGGGTGCTGCCTCCAGCCACGCGAGGAACCCGGTCAGCGCGTCTTCGCTCATGGCGAGTTCGAGGCGCGTGCCCCGATGCGTACAGGCCAGTACCACCGCGTCGGACAGCAGGGCCAGCTCCTCCTCGCCCTCGGGCAGCCGGCGCCCGGCCACCTCGATCTGTGCCCGCTCCAGGACGCGGCGGGGGCGTACGGCGTAGGAGAAGACCCGGTACCACTCGATGCGGTCGCCGTTGTAGCGGGCGACGCCGTAGGACCAGCCCTTGCCGCCCGTGTCCGGTTTCTCCGGGACGTCCCAGCGCAGCGAGCAGTCGAAGGTCCCGCCGGAACGCTGGATGAGCCGGCGCCGCAGCCCGAACAGGAACAGCCCCACCACCACGAGCGCGACCACGATTCCGCACACAGTCAGAGCGAGGACCATCGACACCGACCTCCTCGTCTCCTAGTTGGTGGAACTGCTTCTGCACTTGAGTAATGAAACGGAAAAAACACCCACATCTGCCTCAGCCGCGACCGGCACCGGATTGCTCCGGGCCGGCCGCGGCTGAGTGACGTCAACGTACCGCGCGGCTGGTTCAGCGCGCCGCCGCAGCACGCAGTCGGACGTCCGCGCGGCGCTCGGCGGCGGCGTCGCCCTCCGCCTTCGCCCGCTCCAGCTCCCGTTCCGTGCGCTGGACGTCGATCTCGTCCGACAGCTCGGCGATCTCGGCCAGCAAGGACAGCTTGTTGTCCGCGAACGAGATGAAACCGCCGTGCACCGCGGCGACGACCGTTCCACCTTCACTCGTACGGATGGTCACCGGGCCCGACTCCAGCACACCGAGCAGCGGCTGGTGACCGGGCATGACGCCGATGTCGCCGGACGTGGTGCGCGCGACGACCAGGGTGGCCTCGCCGGACCAGACCTGGCGGTCGGCGGCGACCAGCTCGACGTGCAGCTCAGCAGCCAAGAGTGGCTCCTCGGGTCACCACCCGGCAGGGGCGCCGGGTGTTGGGGTCAATTCTAGTGGGCGTGGGTGAGGGGGCGGGACGCGCCCGCCCCCTCGGTCGAGCACAGGGCTCAGGAGACGCCCAGCTCCTTGGCGTTCTTCTTGAGGTCGTCGAGACCACCGCACATGAAGAAGGCCTGCTCGGGGAAGTGGTCGTACTCGCCGTCGCAGATCGCGTTGAACGCGGCGATCGACTCGTCCAGCGGCACGTCCGAGCCGTCCACGCCGGTGAACTGCTTGGCGACGTGGGTGTTCTGGGACAGGAAGCGCTCCACCCGGCGGGCCCGGTGGACGACCAGCTTGTCCTCCTCGCCCAGCTCGTCGATACCGAGGATCGCGATGATGTCCTGGAGGTCCTTGTACTTCTGCAGGATCGTCTTCACGCGCATCGCCGCGTTGTAGTGGTCCTGCGAGATGTAGCGCGGGTCCAGGATCCGGGACGTGGAGTCCAGCGGGTCCACGGCCGGGTAGATGCCCTTCTCCGAGATCGGACGGGAGAGAACCGTCGTCGCGTCGAGGTGGGCGAAGGTGGTGGCCGGGGCCGGGTCGGTCAGGTCGTCGGCGGGGACGTAGATCGCCTGCATCGAGGTGATCGAGTGACCGCGGGTCGAGGTGATGCGCTCCTGGAGGAGACCCATCTCGTCGGCCAGGTTCGGCTGGTAACCCACCGCGGACGGCATGCGGCCGAGCAGCGTGGAGACCTCGGAACCGGCCTGCGTGAAGCGGAAGATGTTGTCGATGAAGAACAGCACGTCCTGCTTCTGGACGTCACGGAAGTACTCGGCCATGGTGAGGCCGGCCAGCGCGACGCGCAGACGGGTGCCCGGGGGCTCGTCCATCTGGCCGAAGACCAGCGCGGTCTTGTCGATGACGCCCGAGTCGGACATCTCCTCGATCAGGTCGTTGCCCTCACGGGTGCGCTCGCCGACACCGGCGAACACGGAGACACCGTCGTGGTTGTTGGCGACACGGTAGATCATCTCCTGGATGAGCACCGTCTTGCCGACGCCGGCGCCGCCGAACAGACCGATCTTGCCGCCCTTGACGTACGGCGTGAGCAGGTCGATGACCTTGACGCCCGTCTCGAACATCTCGGTCTTCGACTCGAGCTCGTCGAAGTTCGGGGCCTTGCGGTGGATGGACCAGCGCTCGCCCTCGTACTGCTCGTCGACGTTCAGCACCTCACCGAGGGTGTTGAACACCTTGCCCTTGGTGAAGTCGCCCACCGGGACGGTGATGCCGTCGCCCGTGTCGACGACCGGGGCCTGGCGGACCAGACCGTCGGTCGGCTGCATGGAGATGGTGCGGACCAGGCCGTCACCCAGGTGCTGGGCGACCTCCAGGGTCAGGGTCTTCTTCTGACCCTCGTTCGCCGGGTCGGCGACCTCGACGTGGAGGGCGTTGTAGATGTCCGGCATCGCGTCGACGGGGAACTCCACGTCGACGACCGGGCCGATGACCCGGGCGACGCGGCCCGTAGCCGTCGCGGTCTCAACAGTGGTGGTCATTTATCGGTCACTCCCCGCGGTCGCGTCGGCCAGGGCGCTCGCGCCACCGACGATCTCGCTGATTTCCTGGGTGATTTCGGCCTGGCGGGCCGCGTTGGCAAGACGGGAGAGCGTATTGATCAGCTCGCCCGCGTTGTCGGTGGCCGACTTCATCGCGCGCCGCGTGGCGGCGTGCTTCGAAGCGGCCGACTGGAGCAGCGCGTTGTACACGCGGCTCTCCACATAGCGCGGCAGCAGGGCGTCGAGGACGTCCTCCGCCGAGGGCTCGAAGTCGTACAGCGGGAGGATCTCGCCCTGGGGGGCGGCCTCCTCGGCGACCTCGTCGAGGCGCAGCGGCAGCAGCCGGGCGTCGAGCGCCGTCTGCGTCATCATCGAGACGAACTCGGTGAAGACGATGTGGAGCTCGTCCACACCACCCTCGGCCGTGTCCTTCTGGATGGCCTCGATCAGCGGCGCCGCCACCTTCTTGGCGTCCGCGTACGTCGGCTCGTCGGTGAAGCCGCTCCACGACTCCGCGATCTTGCGCTCACGGAAGTTGTAGTGCGCGACTCCGCGCCGGCCGACGATGTACGTGTCGACCTGCCTGCCCTCGCGCTCCAGGCGCTCGGTCAGCTGCTCCGCGGCCTTGATGGCGTTGGAGTTGAAGGCGCCGGCCAGACCGCGGTCGCTCGTGAGGAGCAGGACCGCGGCACGGGTCGGATTCTCCGCCTCCGTGGTGAGCGGGTGCTTGGTGTTCGAACCCGTGCCCACCGCCGTGACCGCGCGCGTCAGCTCGGTCGCGTACGGCGTGGAGGCCGCCACCTTGCGCTGCGCCTTGACGACGCGCGAGGCGGCGATCATCTCCATCGCCTTGGTGATCTTCTTGGTCGCGCTGACGGATCGGATGCGACGCTTGTAGACCCGGAGCTGGGCTCCCATGAGTCAGGTCCCTTCCTTACGTCACTTGGAAGCAGCGGCAGGAGTGTCCTCGCCGAGCAGCTTGCCGTCCGAGGTCTCGAACTGCTTCTTGAAGGCCGCGATCGCGTCGGCGACGGCCGTGAGCGTGTCGTCGGACATCTTGCCGCCCTCGCGGATGGAGGTCATGAGGCCCTGCTCCTTGCGGTGCAGGTACTCCAGCAGCTCCTTCTCGAAGCGGCGGATGTCGGCGACCGGAACGTCGTCCATCTTGCCGGTGGTGCCGGCCCACACGGAGACGACCTGGTCCTCGGTGGACATCGGCTGGTACTGGTCCTGCTTCAGCAGCTCGACCATGCGCTGACCGCGCTCCAGCTGGGCCTTGGAGGCGGCGTCCAGGTCGGAACCGAAGGCGGCGAACGCCTCCAGCTCACGGAACTGGGCGAGGTCGACGCGGAGGCGGCCGGAGACCTGCTTCATCGCCTTGTGCTGGGCGGAACCACCGACTCGGGAGACGGAGATACCGACGTTCAGCGCGGGGCGCTGACCGGCGTTGAAGAGGTCCGACTCCAGGAAGCACTGGCCGTCGGTGATGGAGATGACGTTGGTCGGGATGAACGCCGAGACGTCGTTGGCCTTGGTCTCGACGATCGGCAGACCGGTCATCGAACCCGCACCCATGTCGTCGGAGAGCTTGGCGCAGCGCTCCAGCAGCCGGGAGTGCAGGTAGAAGACGTCACCCGGGTAGGCCTCACGGCCCGGCGGGCGGCGCAGCAGCAGCGACACGGCGCGGTAGGCGTCGGCCTGCTTCGACAGGTCGTCGAAGATGATCAGGACGTGCTTGCCCTGGTACATCCAGTGCTGACCGATGGCCGAACCGGTGTACGGCGCCAGGTACTTGAAGCCGGCCGGGTCGGACGCCGGGGCGGCGACGATGGTCGTGTACTCCAGGGCGCCGTTCTCCTCCAGCGCGCGGCGCACGCCGGCGATGGTGGAGCCCTTCTGGCCGATGGCGACGTAGATGCAGCGGACCTGCTTCTTGGGGTCGCCCGAGCGCCAGTTGTCGCGCTGGTTGATGATCGTGTCGACGGCCAGGGCGGTCTTGCCGGTCTGGCGGTCGCCGATGATCAGCTGACGCTGACCACGGCCGATCGGGGTCATCGCGTCGACGGCCTTGTAGCCGGTCTCCATCGGCTCGTGCACCGACTTGCGCTGCATGACCGTGGGGGCCTGCAGCTCAAGGGCGCGGCGGCCGTCGGTCTCGATCTCGCCGAGGCCGTCGATCGGGTTGCCGAGCGGGTCGACGACACGGCCGAGGTAGCCCTCGCCGACCGCGACGGAGAGGACCTCACCGGTACGGGTGACCGGCTGACCCTCCTCGATGCCGCTGAACTCACCGAGGACGATGGCGCCGATCTCGCGCTCTTCCAGGTTCAGCGCGAGGCCGAGGGTGCCGTCCTCGAACTTCAGCAGTTCGTTGGCCATGGCCGAGGGAAGGCCCTCGACCTTCGCGATGCCGTCGCCGGCAAGGGTGACCGTACCGACCTCCTCGCGCGAGGCCGCGTCCGGCTTGTACGACTGGACGAAGTTCTCCAGCGCGTCCCGGATCTCCTCCGGCCGGATCGTGAGCTCCGCCATCTGGGTTCCCTGCTCTCCTTGTTGGGCCCGAAGTTTCACTTTGGGGGTCTGGGGGCGACCCCCAGGAATCCTCTGCACGGCCCAACCAGGGCCGTAAGTACGTACTGCGTCTCTCGTGCTGTGCCGAAAGACCGATCTATCGAGTTGCTGCTAGCTCGCCATGCGGCGGGCGGCCTCGTCGAGCCGGTCCGCGAGGGAGCCGTTGATGACCTCGTCACCGACCTGCACCCGGATGCCGCCGATGACCTCGGGGTCGACGTCCAGGTTGAGATGCATCCGACGACCGTAGAGCTTGGTCAGAGCGGCGCCGAGGCGCTGCTTCTGCCCGTCGCTCAGCGGCACCGCCGAGGTGACGACGGCGACCACGCGGTTCCGGCGCTCCGCGGCCAGCTTGGACAGGGACTCCAGTCCCGCCTCCAGGCTACGTCCACGCGGCGCGGTGACAAGGCGCGTCACCAGTCGCTCGGTGGCCGGCTTGGCCCGCCCGCCCAGCAGCCGGTGCAGCAGCTCGGACTTGGCCGAGGCGCCGGCGGCGCGGTCGGTGAGCGCGGCGCGCAGCTCGGTGCTGGAGGAGACGATCCGGCCGAACCGGAAGAGCTCGTCCTCGACGTCGTCGAGCGTGCCCGTCTTCTCCGCGGCCGTGAGGTCGGCGATGTTCGCCAGCTCCTCCAGCGCGTCCACCAGGTCGCGCGACTGCGACCAACGGGACCGGGCCAGCCCGGACAGCAGGTCGGCGGTCGGACCGCTGACCTGGCCGCCGATCAGTCGCTGGACCAGCTGGGCCTTCGCCTCTCCGGGCTGCGCCGGGTCGGTGAGGACCCGGCGCAGGCCGGCCTCGCGGTCGAGCAGCGCGGTGACGGCCGCCAGCTCGTCGGAGAGCTGCGCGGCGTCCACGGACGTGGAGTCCGTCAGCGCGTCCAGACGCTCCCGTGCGGCTGCCAGTGCCTCGCGGCTCGCTCCGTTCATCGCGTGGCCTCGGCCTTCTCCTCAAGCTCATCGAGGAAGCGGTCGATCACACGGCTCTGACGGGCGTGGTCCTCAAGGGACTCGCCGACGAGCTTGCCGGCCAGTTCGGTGGCGAGCCGGCCGACGTCCTGGCGCAGCGCGGACGCGGCGGCCTTGCGGTCGGCCTCGATCTGGGCGTGACCGGCGGCGACGATCTCCTCGCGCTGCCGCTGACCCTCGGCCCGCATCTCGGCGATGAGCGCGGCACCCTGCTCCTGCGCCTCCTGGCGCAGGCGCGCGGCCTCGTGCCGGGCCTCGGCGAGCTGGGCCTTGTACTGCTCAAGGACGCTCTGGGCCTCGGTCTGCGCGGCCTCGGCCTTTTCGATACCGCCCTCGATGGCTTCCCGGCGCTCTTCCAGAACCTTGTTGATGTTCGGGAGGAGCTTCTTGGCGAGGAAGGCGAAGACGATGACGAAGGCGATCAGGCCGATGACGAGCTCTGGGATCGGCGGGATGAGGGGGTTCTCGGCCTCCTCAGCCGCCAGCTGAACCAGGGGGCTCATATCAGTGCCTTTCGTCTATTGGTGCGCGGCGGTCGGGTCAGGAGGCCGGGTAGACGAACGGCATGACCAGACCGATCAGGGCGAGCGCCTCACAGAAGGCGAAGCCCAGGATCTGGTTGGCGCGGATCAGACCGGCCGCCTCGGGCTGGCGGGCGAGGGCCTGGGTGCCGTTACCGAAGATGATGCCGACGCCGACGCCCGGGCCGATGGCGGCGAGACCGTAACCGATGGAGCCGAGGTTGCCCTGGATCTTGACTTCGGCGAGGGTCTGGAGAGCGGACATGCCGGTTCTTCCTTCTCTTTCAATGACCGGTGGGGGTTGGCCACCGGGTGTCTGGGGGTGGGTGGTCGGGTGGCTCAGTGGTGCTCGGCGAGCGCGCCCTGGATGAAGCTGCAGGTCAGCAGTACGAAGACATACGCCTGGACAGCCTGGATGAAGAGCTCGAAGGCGGTCATCACGATGACCATCACGAACGAGACGGCGGAGTAGGCGATGCCGATGCCGTTCAGCATGTACCAGCTGGCGATCGTGAAGAGCAGCAGCAGCGTGTGACCGGCGAACATGTTCGCGAAGAGTCGCACGGCGTGGGTGAAGGGCCGCACGAGGAGGTTCGAGAACAGCTCGATCGTCATCGACAGCGGGAGCACCGCGCCGAGGGACTTGTCGTAGCCGGTGAAGTTCTTGAAGGCGCCCACGAAGCCGTGCCGCTTGAAGGTCAGACCGACCCAGAGGATGTAGACGATGGCGGCCAGGATGGCGGGGTACGAGATGATCGAGGTCACCGGGAACTGGGCGACCGGGATGACCGACCAGAGGTTCATCATCCAGACGAAGAAGAACAGCGAGACGACCAGCGGGACGTACTTCTCGCCTTCCTTCTTGCCGATGGTCTCGTAGACGACACCGCGGCGGATGAAGTCGTAACCCGACTCGGCGATCAGCTGGAGCTTGCCCGGGACAACCTTCGGCTTGGCGAAGGCGGCCCAGAAGAAGCCCACGATGATGATGGAACCGAGGAGCGCCAGCAGCATCGTCTTGTTGAAGTACAAGTTGCTGTCCGCGTCGCCCCAGAGCGGCTTGAACAGGAACGAGTGCAGGCCCGGAGCCGGGAAGCCGCACCCGTCGAACAGGTGGCAGCTCGTGTCGAAAGCGAGCGTCTGCGTCGGGTCAGCACTCACCGCGGGCTCCTTCATCGTGGCGCATAGGTACGGCAACCTCGTTGTGTCGGCGCGGCGCACGGCCGCGGGTCGGCACGGGACTGGTGTTACGGATGTGGGGGCGGCTGTGGGGCATCTCGCCTCGCGTTCGAGCAGGCGTCAGCTCAGATGCCCGCGCCCGCGATGCCGCAGTTGGCACCGGACGATAGCAGCATCTCTCGTGCGCCTTTATCCCGGCCCTACCTCTCACGACGAATGCCCTGTCTTCTCGGGCTTGCCGCCCTTCGACGAGGCATCGGGATCGACGTAGAGGATCTTGGCCTTCATGTGGGCACGCGTCTGCGCGGCGATCCACGCGAGGGTGGCGACCACGAGCGTGATGGCGAAGGCACGCGGGTTGAACAGCGTCGTGTTCTTGAACAAGGCGACGAAGATGACCAGCAGCAGCAGCTGGGCCGCGTAGAGCATCAGGCCCATCATCTGGAACAGCTGGGGAAAGGATTTGGCGGTGCGCTGGAGCACGTAGAGGCCGAGCCCCATGAAGGCGATCACCACCAGCGTCCCCACGACGGCCCCGATCGCCCCCTTGCCGCCGGCGACCACGGCGCTGACGACGGCGGCGATCACACCGACGGCAGCCGTGGGCACTGCGGCCTGGGCCAGGATCCGGGCGTCATTGGACGGCATGGCGGCAACTCCGCTTTCACAGGGGGCAGGGTGTCGTCATGGACGAGCGTAGTCCCGGACCGAGTGATCGAGATCTCACACCTACGGACCGTCGCACTCAGGCCTCACGGTCCTATCCGGGTTCTCGTGAACCGTATCACAAACTATTTGATGAGGTCTTTACCTGTTGGGTGTGCCAGCTGTCACACATGAGGGTGAACCCGCCCGTCTGCGCAAAAACGCCGCCCACTTGTCTGGTATTAGGGCGCTTTGCTCCCCCACGAGTTGGCAATGCTCTAGTCAGATTCTTACCTTGGCCGTATCAGCGGCGCTCGGTCAGACGCGAACGGGCGCCGATCGCGGTCGCTCCGTTGACGCCCGACACCCCGGCCGCGACCGGGGAGCGCTCCTCGCTCTCCGTGACCTCCGGGGCGGCCGCCGGGTCCACGACGGCCCCGGGAACCGGGCGGCGCCTGCGATAGCGCGGCGGGACGAACCGCTGGGCCCACAGGGGCACGCGCGGGGTGAAGCGCGGGAGCAGCAGCAGGACCAGGCCGACCGCGCTGAGGAAGACCACGCCCAGCACGATCCACATCGACGCCGAGTTGACGGAGTACGCCAGCGCCCCGAAGCCGATCAGCGCCGACCAGAAGTACATGATCCACACGGCCCGGCTGTGCGAGTGGCCGATCTCCAGCAGGCGGTGGTGCAGATGGCCGCGGTCGGCGGCGAACGGGGACTGACCGCGCCAGGTGCGCCGGACGATGGCGAGCACCAGGTCCGCCGCCGGTACGGCGATGATGGTCAGCGGGAGCAGCAGCGGGATGTAGACCGGCACCGTCTGGTGCACCGCCGCCTTCTCCGAACCGGTGAACAGCGCGAGGGCGTCCGGGTCCACCTGGCCGGTGATCGAGATCGCGCCCGCCGACAGCACCAGGCCGATCAGCATCGAGCCCGAGTCGCCCATGAAGATCCGCGCCGGGTGCATGTTGTGCGGCAGGAAGCCCAGGCACATGCCCATCAGGATGGCCGCGAACAGCGTGCCGGGGGCGGCGGCCTCGATGCCGTAGGAGTACCAGATCCGGTAGGCGTACAGGAAGAACGAGCCCGCCGCGATGCACACCATGCCGGCCGCGAGGCCGTCCAGGCCGTCCACGAAGTTCACCGCGTTGATCGTGATGACCACCAGGGCCACCGTCAGCAGCGTGCCCTGCCACTGGGTCAGCGCGACGTTGCCGACGCCCGGGATGGGCAGCCACAGGATCGTCAGACCCTGCATGACCATCACGCCGGCGGCGATCATCTGGCCGCCCAGCTTGATCAGCGCGTCGATCTCGAACTTGTCGTCCAGGACGCCGATCAGCCAGATCAGCGCGGCCCCGGAGAGCAGCGCCCGCGGCTCGTTGGACTTGGCGAAGACCTCGTTGAGGTTCGTCAGGTGGTCCGCGACCAGCAGCCCCGCGCACAGTCCGAAGAACATCGCGATACCGCCGAGGCGCGGAGTGGGTTCCCGGTGCACGTCCCGGGCCCGGATCTCCGGCATCGCCCCGGCCACGATCGCGAACTTCCGTACCGGCCCCGTCAGCAGATACGTCACCGCGGCCGTGATGCAGAGCGTCAGCAGGTATTCACGCACGGGCTTCCCCACAGGTCTCGCTGGCCATCACAGCCTCACACCCTAGCGACGGATGCATATGGATGAGGACGGCCGGGTAGCGACGAGGGTTGCACACCGTGCCGTACGCCACGGCCCGGACCCGTCCACACCGGGAGGTACGGGACCGCGTCTACCCCCGTTCAGCCGGGATACGGCGGGAAACGACCGGTGAGCGCGCGCACCTCCTCCCGCGCCCGGGCAGGCTCGGTCCGCCCGCGCAGCACGGCCGAAAGCAGCGCCGCGATCCGCACCATCTCCGGCTCCCCCATGCCCTGGGTGGTCACCGCCGCCGTACCCAGGCGCAGGCCGCGGCCGTCGCCGTGCGGCAGCACACAGCAGTCCAGCACCAGCCCGGCCGCGAGCAGCCGGCCGCGCGCGGTGCGGCCGTCCACGCCCAGCGGGGCCGGGTCGGCGGTGATCAGGTGGGTGTCCGTGCCGCCGGTGGTGACGGCCAGCCCTTCCGCGGCCAGGTGACCGGCCAGCACCCGCGCGTTGGCGACCACCCGATGGGCGTACCCGCCGAACGCCGGTGTCGCCGCCTCGCCGAACGCGACCGCCTTCGCGGCGATGGTGTGCATCTGGGCGCCGCCCTGGGTGAACGGGAACACGGCCCGGTCGACGCGCCGGGCCAGCTCGGCCCCGCACAGGATCATCCCGCCGCGCGGGCCGCGCAGCACCTTGTGGGTGGTCGCGCAGACGATGTCCGCGTACGGCACCGGGTTCGGCGCCGCTCCCCCGGCGACCAGCCCGATGGGATGGCCGGCGTCCACGATGAGATAGGCCCCGACCTCGTCGGCGACCTCCCGGAAGAAGGCGTAGTCCGGGTGGCGGGGGTAGGCGATGGAGCCGCACACGACGGCCTTGGGCCGGTGGTTGCGCGCCAGGTGGCGCACCTGGTCGTGGTCGATCAGGCCGGTCTCGGCGTCGACGCCGTAGCCGACGAAGTCGAACCAGCGGCCGGAGAAGTTGGCCGGCGAGCCGTGGGTGAGGTGGCCGCCGTAGGGCAGGCCGAGGGCGAGGACGGTGTCGCCGGGGCGCAGCAGGGCCGCGTAGGCGGCCAGGACGGCCGAGGAGCCGGAGTGCGGCTGGACGTTGGCGTGCTCGGCGCCGAACAGCTCCTTGGCGCGGTCGATGGCGGCGCGTTCGGCGACGTCGACGATCTCGCAGCCGCCGTGGTGGCGGGCGCCGGGGTAGCCCTCGGCGTACTTGTTGGCGAACGCGGAGCCGAGGGCGGCGAGGACGGCCGGGGAACAGAAGTTCTCGGCGGCGGTCAGCTGGAGGGTGGTCGACTGCCGCGCCAGCTCGCCGAGCAGGAGTTCGGCCATCGCCGGGTCCTGCCGGCGCAGGACATCGGTCTCGTGAGCGGTGGTGACCGACATGGCGGACTCCGGACGGTCGGCGGTGACGTACGTCCAATGTAGGCCGGGGGCAGACGGGGTGCGCGGTGGGTGCGCACCGCCGCGGGCGGTCGTGCCGCCGGCGGCACGGGTGGTCATGCGGGCCCGCGGCGCCGGGCGCCGTCCCGGCGGACGCCGCCAGTGCCCGGGTCCGGACGCCGGCGGTGCCTACGTGCGTGCCGGGACCCCGGTGAGCGCCGTCACCACCGGGTCCAGGGCGTCCCGTATCTCGTCGCCGATGGAGCGGAAGAACGTCAGCGGCGCGCCGTACGGGTCGTACACCTCGTCCGCCTCGGCGGTCGGGGCGAGCAGCCAGCCGCGCAGCGCCGCCGCGGCCCGCACCAGCGCCCGGGCCCGCATGACCACGCCGTCCTCCAGCGGCGGCAGGGTGGCCGGATCTATCGCCCGGACCAGACGGGTGAACTCCTTCAGGGTGAAGGTGCGCAGGCCCGCCGAATGGCCCATGGAGATGACCTGGGCGCGGTGGTCACGCGTGGCGGTCAGCACCAGATCGGCCCTGATCACATGCTCGTCCAGCAGTTCCCGGCCGACGAAGCCGGAGGCGTCCGCGCCGAACTCGGCCAGCACGGTCTCCGCGTGGGACTCCATGGGTGCGCCCTCGTGGCCCCAGGTGCCCGCGCTCTCCACGATCAGCCCGCCGCCGAGCACGCCGAGCCGCTCCGCGACGAAATGCCGGGTCAGCCGCTCGGTGATGGGCGAGCGGCACACATTGCCGGTGCTGACGTGGAGGATGCGGAAGGTGTCGCGGGGAAACCCGAACGTCGTCGTCTCCTCCGCGCTCCAGCTCCCGCCGCCTATGCCGCGCCCCGTCCCAGGGGCCGTCAATTCGCCACCTCAAGGTCGGGTACGACCTTGCGCAGCTCCTCCGCGGAGAGCGCGCCCTCGCGCAGCAGCACCGGCACCCGGCGGGTGACGTCCACGATGGACGACGGCACGCTGGCGGGGGTGGGGCCGCCGTCGAGGTAGACGGAGACGGAGTCGCCGAGCATGTCCTGGGCTGCGTCGCAGTCCTCCGGCGCCGGGTGGCCGCTGAGGTTCGCCGAGGAGACGGCCATCGGCCCGACCTCGGTGAGCAGTTCGATGGCGACCGGGTGCAGCGGCATGCGCACGGCGACCGTGCCCCGGGTGTCGCCGAGGTCCCACTGCAGGGACGGCTGGTGCTTGGCGACGAGCGTCAGCGCGCCTGGCCAGAACGCGTCGACCAGTTCCCAGGCCAGCTCGGAGAAGTCCGTGACCAGGCCGTGCAGGGTGTTCGGGGAGCCGATGAGGACGGGGGTGGGCATGCCGCGGCCCCGGCCCTTGGCGTCGAGCAGGTCGGCGACCGCCTGCGAGGAGAACGCGTCGGCGCCGATGCCGTACACCGTGTCGGTCGGCAGCACCACCAGCTCGCCGCGGCGGACGGCGGACGCGGCCTCGCGCAGACCCGTCACGCGGTCGGTCGCGTCGTTGGTGTCGTATCGCCGTGCCATGGCTAGCGGGCCTCCTCGTACACGTACTGCGGGATGGAAGTCGTCTCAGGGGTCACGGCAGCGCCTTGCGGGCGGTGGCGAAGCGCGGCCGGTTGTTGAGGTCGGGGTGGTCGGCCGCGTCGGCCCAGCCCCGCTCCTCGGTGAAGATCCACGGCACCTGGCCGCCCTGGGTGTCGGCGTGCTCGATCACGACGACCCCGCCGGGGCGCAGCAGGCGGTGCGCGGTGCGTTCGATGCCCCGGATGAGGTCGAGTCCGTCCTCACCGGAGAACAACGCCAGCTCCGGGTCGTAATCGCGGGCCTCCGGGGCGACGTACTCCCATTCGGTGAGCGGGATGTACGGCGGGTTGGAGATGACCAGGTCCACCTGGCCGTCGAGGTCCGGGAAGGCGGTCAGCGCGTCGCCCTGGCGCAGGTCGACGCGGGAGCCGGCCATGTTCTTCCGGGTCCACACCAGGGCGTCCTCGGACAGCTCCACGGCGTGCACGCGCGAGCGCGGCACCTCCTGGGCGAGGGCGAGCGCGATGGCGCCGGAGCCGGTGCACAGGTCGACGATGCACGGCTCCACGACATCCATGGCGCGTACGGCGTCTATGGCCCAGCCGACGACGGACTCGGTCTCCGGCCGGGGCACGAACACCCCCGGCCCGACCTGGAGCTCCAGGTAGCGGAAGTAGGCCCGCCCGGTGATGTGCTGCAGCGGCTCGCGCTGCTCGCGCCGGGCGATGACCTCCCAGTACCGGGCGTCGAAGTCGGCGTCCTTCACGGAGTGCAGTTGACCGCGCTTCACCCCGTGCACGAAGGCGGCCAGCTCCTCCGCGTCGTTGCGCGGCGAGGGCACACCGGCGTCGGCCAGCCGCTGGGTGGCCTGGGCCACCTCGGCGAGCAGCAGGTTCACGCGTCTCCTCCGTGTCGTACTCGTGCGTACGGGTGTTACGCGGCGGCGAGCTTCGCCGCCGAGTCGGCGTCGACGCAGGCCTGGATGACCGCGTCCAGGTCACCGTCGAGGACCTGGTCCAGGTTGTACGCCTTGAAGCCGACGCGGTGGTCCGAGATGCGGTTCTCCGGGAAGTTGTAGGTGCGGATCTTCTCGGAGCGGTCGACGGTGCGGACCTGGCTGCGGCGGGCGTCGGCGGCCTCCCGCTCCGCCTCCTCCTGCGCCATGGCGAGCAGCCGGGAGCGCAGGATGCGCAGCGCCTGCTCCTTGTTCTGCAGCTGGCTCTTCTCGTTCTGGCAGGAGGCGACGACCCCGGTCGGGATGTGCGTGATGCGCACGGCGGAGTCGGTGGTGTTCACGGACTGGCCGCCGGGGCCGGAGGACCGGTAGACGTCGATGCGGAGGTCGTTGGGGTTGATCTCCACGTCCACCTCCTCGGCCTCCGGGGTGACGAGCACACCGGCCGCGGAGGTGTGGATACGGCCCTGGGACTCGGTCGCCGGGACGCGCTGCACGCGGTGCACGCCGCCCTCGTACTTCAGCCGGGCCCACACGCCCTGGCCGGGCTCGATCTGGCCCCGGGCCTTCACCGCGACCTGGACGTCCTTGTAGCCGCCCAGCTCGGACTCGGTGGCGTCGATGATCTCGGTCTTCCAGCCGACGCGCTCGGCGTAGCGCAGGTACATCCGCAGCAGGTCGCCGGCGAAGAGCGCCGACTCGTCGCCGCCCGCTCCCGCCTTGATCTCCAGGATGACGTCCTTGTCGTCGCTCGGGTCGCGCGGGACGAGCAGCAGCCGCAGCTTCTCGGTCAGCTCCTCGCGCTGCTTCTCCAGGTCCTTGACCTCGGCGGCGAAGTCGGGGTCGTCGGCGGACAGCTCGCGGGCGGTGTCGATGTCGTCGCCGGTCTGCTTCCAGGAGCGGTACGTGGCGACGATCGGGGTCAGCTCGGCGTAGCGCTTGTTCAGCTTGCGCGCGTTCGCCTGGTCGGCGTGGACCGACGGGTCGGCGAGCTTCTTCTCCAGATCGGCGTGCTCGGCGACGAGTTCCTCGACGGCCTCGAACATCTTGGGCTCCTGTACTGCGGTGAGGGGAAGGGCGACGACCAAAAACGCCGGTCCCGGGCACACCCGCCGGTGAGCGGGGTGTGGCCGTGGACCGGCGAAATGGGGCTCGCTACTTCTTGGAGCCGGCGGCCTTGCCGAAGCGGGCCTCGAAGCGGGCCACACGGCCACCGGTGTCGAGGATCTTCTGCTTGCCCGTGTAGAACGGGTGGCACTCGGAGCAGACCTCGGCCCGGATGGTGCCGGACTCGATGGTGCTGCGGGTGGTGAACGACGCGCCGCAGGTGCAGCTGACCTGCGTCTCGACGTACGCGGGGTGGATGTCGCGCTTCAAGGTGTCTCCTAGGTTTCGGGAGGGCGCCGGGTCGCTGCCGCGGGATGCGGTGGCGTGAACCGGAGCCGACGTACCAGTCTGCCAGGACTGGTGCCATCCACCCAAACCGGGGGTGCGGTTGTTCTATTCCTGCGGGGTCGCGCCGTTCCGCCGCGCGCTTACGGGGCGCTGACGACGTCCTTGGCCTCGCCCGTCGCCGTGCCCTCCGTGGCCGCCTTCGGGATCTCCTGGTCGTTTCTCAGGGCGTCCCAGACCAGCTGGGCCTTGGCGGTGTCCAGCAGGACGCGGTTGGGGTTGGCCGGGTCGTACTGGACCGGCATCGTGACCATCTTCATCTGGGAGGAGCCGATGCCCTTCAGGCCCCCCGCGAAGTCGATCAGGGAGTTGACCGAGCCGAGCTCGGAGTCGGTCGTGACGGCCTTGGTGGCGGTGTCGGCGAGGTCGTAGAGCTTCTTGGGGTTGGTGAAGACGCCGACGTGCTTGACCTGGTCGATGAGGGCCTTGATGAACGCCTGCTGGAGCTGGATGCGGCCCAGGTCGGAGCCGTCGCCCACGCCGTGCCGGGTGCGGACCAGGCCGAGGGCCTGCTCGCCGTCGAGGGTGTGCGGGCCGGCCTTGAGGTCGAGGTGGCTCTGCGGGTCGTGGATGTCCTTGGTGGTGGTGATCCGCACCCCGCCGAGGTCGTCGATGAGCTGCTGGAAGCCCTGGAAGTCGACCTCCAGGTAGTGGTCCATGCGGATGCCGGTGATCGACTCGACGGTCTTGACCGCGCAGGCCGCGCCGCCGGTGGAGTACGACTCGTTGAACATCACGCCGGTGGCGGCCGGGTGGGCGGTGCCCTTGGTGTCGGTGCACTCGGGACGGTCGACCAGGGTGTCCCGGGGGATCGAGACCACGCTGGCCCGCTTGTGGCCCTCGTACACATGGACGATCATCGCCGTGTCGGAGCGGGCGCTGCCGTCGTCCGTGCCGCCGCCGAGCTTCTTGTTCGTGCCGGCGCGCGTGTCCGAGCCGAGGACCAGGATGTTCTCGGAGCCGTTGTCGATCTTCTCGGGCCGGTCGGTGCCGAGGGCCTGGTTCAGGTCGACGCTGTGCAGGTTGCCGTTGAGCTTGAAGTAGACGAACCCGGCGCCCGCGCCGCCCAGCACCACCACGCCAGCCGCCGTCCACGCCGTCGCGCGCAGGGCCTTGCGGCCCGTGCTCGGGGCCTTGCGGCGCCGCCCCTTGCCCCGGCGGCGGGGTCCGGACGTGCCCGGCTCGGTTATGGCGGGCGTGCTCTCGGCGGCCACATCGCTCCTAGGTCTCGGCGGTCGGGTACCCCCTGCGGTCAGGGTCGGGCGCGGTCGTCACCGCTCCATCGTCGCTCCGCCTGGTCAGACGGAGAAACTCGGGACAGGGTTGCACAACACACAGTGCCCGTCGGGTACGGAAAAGGTCACGGTATGTAGTCGGACGCGTGAGGGGGACGGCGTTCACCTGCGGATACGGGGCCACCGGTGGGGCGCAGCATGACCGGCCGCCGCCGGAGGACGTGTGGCAAAGATCTCGCCGCCGACCGGGCGGGG
>NZ_BAAASM010000019.1:82291-171605 GCF_039532885.1 Streptomyces nogalater
ACGGGAGGCGGCCTTTTTCAGCGATGCCCTGACGCTCAGTCGCCGTTGCCCGGCGTCGGCGTCGTCTTCTGGATCTGCATCAGGAACTCGACGTTCGACTTGGTCTGCTTCATCTTGTCGAGAAGCAGCTCGATCGCCTGCTGCTGGTCCAGCGCGTGCAGCACCCGGCGGAGCTTCCAGACGACGGCCAGCTCCTCGGCGCCGAGCAGGATCTCCTCCTTGCGGGTGCCGGACGCGTCCACGTCCACCGCCGGGAAGATCCGCTTGTCCGCGAGCTTGCGGTCGAGCTTCAGCTCCATGTTGCCGGTG
Organism: Streptomyces nogalater; assembly: GCF_039532885.1. Taxonomy (NCBI): domain Bacteria; kingdom Bacillati; phylum Actinomycetota; class Actinomycetes; order Kitasatosporales; family Streptomycetaceae; genus Streptomyces; species Streptomyces nogalater. Next base: position 82,601 of record NZ_BAAASM010000019.1, read on the forward strand.
CCCTTGAACTCCTCGAAGATCACCTCGTCCATGCGGGACCCGGTGTCCACCAGGGCGGTGGCGAGGATGGTCAGCGAGCCGCCGTCCTCGATGTTGCGCGCCGCGCCGAAGAACCGCTTCGGCGGGTAGAGCGCGGTCGAGTCGACACCACCGGACAGGATGCGGCCGGAGGCCGGCGCCGCCAGGTTGTAGGCGCGGCCCAGACGGGTGATGGAGTCCAGCAGCACGACCACGTCGTGGCCCAGCTCGACCAGCCGCTTGGCGCGCTCGATGGCCAGCTCGGCGACCGTGGTGTGGTCCTCGGCCGGGCGGTCGAAGGTCGAGGAGATGACCTCGCCCTTGACCGACCGCTGCATGTCGGTGACCTCTTCCGGACGCTCGTCGACCAGGACGACCATCAGGTGGCACTCGGGGTTGTTGTGCGTGATCGCGTTGGCGATCGCCTGCATGATCATGGTCTTGCCGGTCTTCGGCGGGGCCACGATCAGACCGCGCTGGCCCTTGCCGATCGGCGACACGAGGTCGATGATCCGGGTGGTCAGCACGCCCGGGTCGGTCTCCAGGCGGAGCCGGTCCTGCGGGTAGAGCGGGGTGAGCTTGTTGAACTCCGGGCGGCCGCGACCGTGTTCGGGCGCCATGCCGTTGACGGAGTCCAGGCGGACCAGCGCGTTGAACTTCTCGCGGCGCTCGCCCTCCTTCGGCTGGCGGACCGCACCGGTGACGTGGTCGCCCTTGCGCAGGCCGTTCTTGCGGACCTGGGCGAGGGAGACGTAGACGTCGTTCGGGCCCGGCAGGTAGCCGGAGGTCCGGATGAAGGCGTAGTTGTCGAGGATGTCCAGGATGCCCGCGACCGGGATCAGGACGTCGTCCTCGGCGAGCTGCGGCTCGGCGATCTCGTCGCGGCCGCGACGGCCCCGGCGGTCGCGGTAGCGGCCGCGACGGCCACGGCGGCCGCCCTCGAAGTCGTCGTCGTCCTGCCGGCTGTCCTGCCGGCCGCCCTGCTGCTGGCCCTGCTGCTGACGCTGCTGGCCGCCCTGCTGCTCGTCGCCCTTGTTGCGGCGGTCACGGTCCCGGTCCCGGCCGCGCTCGCGGCGGTCCCGGCGGCCACGGCCCTCGCCGTCACCGGCGTCGCCCTTGGCCTCGCCCTGCTGGGGCTGCTGCGCGGGCGTCTCGGTCTTGGGCTCGGTCCGGGCCTCGGCGGCGACGGTCTCGGCGCCGTTCTGGGCCGGGCTGCCCGCCTCGGCCGTGGCACGGCGGCGGCGGCGCTCGGCCGGGGCGTCCTCCGCCCCGCGCTCGGCGGCGGTCGCGCGGGCGGTGTCCCCGGCCGGCTGGCCCGGGATCTCGATCTGCTGCTGGGCCGCGGCCTTCTTCTCGGCAGGGGCCTCGGCGGCCTTGGCCGCCTTCTTCTCCGCGGCCTCCTCACCGGTGCGCGCCCGGGAGGTGGCCCGGCGCTTCGGCTTGGTCTCGGTGGCGGTGTCGGCCTTGGCGGCGGCGGGGGCGCCCCCGGCGGCCTGCGCCTCCTTGATGACCTCGATCAGCTGGCTCTTGCGCATCCGCGCGGTGCCCCTGATCCCGAGGCCCGAGGCGACCTGCTGCAGCTCGGCCAGCACCATGCCCTCAAGGCCGGTACCGCGGCGCCGCCGGGAGCCGGCACCGGTGGCAGGCGCGGAGGCGTCCGTGGCGGGCGCGGCAGCGGTCTCCTCGACACGTGCGCCCATCAGATCGGTGGTGTCGCTCACGAAGGGTCCTTCCCTGGAGCGGACGTCGGCCTGTCTGGCTCGGCGACCGGTTGTGCTGTCCGGCTACGGTCCTGTCTTCTGTGGACCGTGCCGGGGCGGTGGTCCGCCAAAGCGGCGGAAGAAATGTGCGGTGATGGCGCTTCCGCGAGCCGTGGCACCCAGTGTCACGTGGCGTGGTAGCACCGATTCCGAAGCGCCCCCAGAGGGGGTACCCCTACCGGCGGCCCGCTCAGTGTCCGCATACGTCGTACTGCCCAGGTACGGCGCACGGAACACGGAGTGGCCCGGGAGGCTCCCGGAAGAATGTCTGTCCCGGACGGGGACACAAGGCACCTCGCCATGGTGGGGTCGGGTGCAGACTTGAGATTAACACTACCGGATCCAACAAACATTCCCCCTCTCCAAATCCGGCAACCGTGTGTCAGGTCGCAAGCGGCAGCACGCTCGCTCCCTGGACATCCAGGTCCAGCCGGTTGGCGGCCCAGCCCTCACCCGCGAGGTGGGAGACCTTGTCGGCGCTGTCGGCGTCGGCGAGGGCCATGACGGTGGGCCCGGCGCCGGAGATGACGGCCGGGATGCCGTCGGCGCGCAGCCGCTCCACCAGCGCGGCGCTCTCGGGCATGGCCGGGGCCCGGTACTCCTGGTGGAGGCGGTCCTCGGTGGCGGGCAGCAGCAGCTCGGGGCGCCTGGTGAGGGCCTCGACCAGCAGGGCGGCGCGGCCCGCGTTGGCGGCGGCGTCCACGTGCGGCACGCTGCGCGGGAGCAGGCCGCGGGCGGTCTCGGTCAGTACCGGCTTTCCGGGCACGAAAACCACCGGAACGATGGAATCGTTCGGCTCCATCCTGATGGCGCGGGCGTTGCCGGCCTCCATCCAGGACAGGGTGAAGCCGCCGAGCAGACACGCGGCCACGTTGTCCGGGTGGCCCTCGATCTCGGTGGCCAGTTCCAGCAGCGCGGCGTCGTCCAGGCGGGCCTCGCCGCCTATCGTCACGGCGCGGGCGGCCACGATGCCGGCGCAGATCGCGGCGGAGGAGGAGCCGAGGCCCCGGCCGTGCGGAATGCGGTTGGCGCAGACGATCTCCAGACCGCGGGGCTGTCCGCCCAGCAGGTCGAAGGCGGTCCGCAGGGAGCGGACGAGGAGGTGGCTCTCGTCCCGCGGCAGGGTCTCGCTGCCCTCACCCGCGATGTCGATGTGCAGCCCGGAGTCGGCGACCCTGACGACCACGTCGTCGTAGAGCCCCAGCGCGAGGCCGAGGGCGTCGAAGCCCGGGCCGAGGTTGGCGCTGGTGGCGGGAACGCGCACCCGGACGGCGGCGGCGCGGAACGCTGGACCGGCCATCGCTCGAAGACTCTCCTTGAGCTGCGTTGACGGTCGGATGACGCTCGATGGATTCGATGGTCATCCGGTGGACTGCCGATGACTGACTACGGAGACCCGGCGGGCCGCGGAGACGGCGCGGCGCCTGCCATACGCGAGGGCATATGCGGTAGGCGGGTTCGGTACAGCCTATCGAAGGAAGGTTCTGTGGCGACATAGGGCGCACAGGAGGCGCACGATGCGTGTCGTAAGCCCCCTGTGCACCTTGTCAGGGATTTCCCGGTTCGGGGGCGCTCAGGCGAGGCCGAGGCGCTCGGCCGCGGTGGCGGCGTCGACCGGGACGGTGACCGGCTGCGGCGCGCCGGCGACGGCCCAGTCCGGGTCCTTCAGGCCGTTGCCGGTGACCGTGCACACGATGCGCTGGCCCGGGTCGACCCTGCCCTGCTCGGCGGCCTTGAGCAGACCGGCCACCGAGGCGGCGGAGGCGGGCTCCACGAAGACGCCCTCCTGCGCGGCCAACAGACGGTAGGCGCGCAGGATCTCACGGTCCGTCACCTCGTCGATGGCACCGCCGGACTCGTCCCGGGCGGCCAGCGCGTTGCTCCAGGAGGCGGGGTTGCCGATACGGATGGCGGTGGCGATGGTCGACGGGTCCTTGACGACCTCGCCGCGCACGATCGGGGCGCTGCCGGAGGCCTGGAAGCCCCACATCCGGGGGGTGTGGGTGGAGATGCCGTCGGCGGCGTACTCCTGGTAGCCCTTCCAGTAGGCGGTGATGTTGCCCGCGTTGCCGACCGGGAGGACGTGGATGTCGGGCGCGTCGCCGAGCATGTCCACGATCTCGAAGGCGGCCGTCTTCTGCCCCTCGATCCGCACCGGGTTGACCGAATTCACCAGCGCCACGGGGTAGTTCTCGCTGAGCGAGCGGGCGAGGGTGAGGCAGTCGTCGAAGTTGCCGTCGACCTGGAGAATCTTCGCGCCGTGCACGAGGGCCTGGCCCATCTTGCCGAGGGCGATCTTGCCCTGCGGCACCAGGACGGCCGAGACCATGCCGGCCCGCACCGCGTACGCGGCGGCGGAGGCGGAGGTGTTGCCGGTGGAGGCGCAGATGACGGCCTTCGCCCCCTCCTCCTTGGCCTTGCTGATCGCCATGGTCATGCCGCGGTCCTTGAAGGACCCGGTGGGGTTGGCCCCCTCCACCTTCAGGTGGACCTCACAGCCCGTGCGCTCGGAGAGCACCTGCGCGGGCACGAGGGGCGTGCCGCCCTCGCGGAGCGTCACGACCGGCGTGGTGTCGGAGACGGGCAGCCGGTCCCGGTACTCCTCGATGATTCCGCGCCACTGGTGGGTCATTGCTGGTTACTCTCCTTCAACCCGCATGATGCTGGCGACACCCCGCACGGTGTCGAGCTTGCGCAGGGCCTCGACGGTCCCGGACAGGGAGGCGTCGGAAGCCCGGTGGGTGACGACGACGAGGGAGGCCTCGCCGTCCTTGCCCTGCTGCCGAACCGTGTCGATGGACACGCCGTGCTCGGCGAAGACGGTGGCGACCTGGGCGAGCACGCCCGGTTTGTCGGCCACGTCCAGGCTGATGTGGTACCGGGTGACGACGTCGCCCATCGGGGAGACGGTCAGGTCGGCGTAGGCCGACTCTCCGGGGCCGGTGGCGCCGCTGAGCCGGTTGCGGCAGACGGCGACGAGGTCGCCGAGGACGGCGGAGGCGGTGGGCGAGCCGCCGGCGCCGGGGCCGTAGAACATCAGCTGCCCGGCGGCGTCGCTCTCCACGAACACGGCGTTGTACGCGCCGCGCACGGAGGCGAGCGGGTGGCTGAGCGGAATCATGGCGGGGTGCACCCGCGCGGTGACCGACGTCCCGTCCTTGGAGCGCTCGCAGATGGCGAGCAGCTTGATGGTGCAGCCCATCTCCTTGGCGGAGCGGAAGTCGGCGGCGGTGACCTCGGTCATGCCCTCGCGGTAGACGTCGTCCAGGCGGACGCGCGTGTGGAAGGCGATACCGGCGAGGATCGCGGCCTTGGCGGCGGCGTCGAAGCCCTCGACGTCGGCGGTCGGGTCGGCTTCGGCGTACCCCAGGGCGGTGGCCTCGTCCAGGGCCTCCTGGTAGCCGGCGCCGGTCGAGTCCATCTTGTCGAGGATGAAGTTGGTCGTGCCGTTGACGATGCCGAGCACCCGGTTGACCTTGTCGCCGGCGAGCGACTCGCGCAGCGGCCGGATCAGCGGGATGGCACCGGCGACGGCGGCCTCGTAGTAGAGGTCCTTGCCGTGCGTCTCCGCCGCCGCGTGCAGGGCGGCCCCGTCCTGGGCGAGCAGGGCCTTGTTGGCCGAGACGACGGAGGCGCCGTGCTCGAAGGCGGTCGTGATGAGCGTCCGGGCCGGCTCGATCCCGCCGATGACCTCCACCACGACGTCGATGTCCCCGCGTTTGACCAGGGCGGTGGCGTCGGTGGTGACGAGCGCGGGGTCGATGCCGTCACGGGCCTTGCCGGTCCGCCGTACGGCCACGCCGGCGAGCTCGACCGGGGCCCCGATCCGGGCGGCGAGGTCGTCGGCGTGCGTCGTCATGATGCGCGCCACCTCTGAGCCGACCACTCCACAGCCCAGCAGCGCCACCTTCAGCGGACGCGTACGCATCATCCGACCTCGTTTCCTTCATACCGTCTACGGTGGGACCAGTCTCACTCACCGGACGGGAGTTTCTACCCTTCGTCCGGATCGTGAGACATCTATTTCATTTGTACGGGGGCCGGAGACCGGAGATCTTCCGCTCTCGCGCCCCCGTCGTTCTCGGCGGGCGTCACCCGACGTCGAGACGCAGGAGGTCCTCCTCCGTCTCGCGCCGGACGATCACCCGGGCCTCGCCGTCCCGTACGGCGACGACGGGCGGCCGCAGGACGTGGTTGTAGTTGCTGGCCATGGACCGGCAGTACGCGCCGGTGGCCGGCACGGCGACGAGGTCGCCCGGCGCCAGGTCGGCCGGCAGGAACGCGTCCTTGACCACGATGTCCCCGCTCTCGCAGTGCTTGCCGACGACCCGGGCGAGCATCGGCTCGGCGTCGGAGGCGCGGGAGACGAGCGCGACGCTGTACTCCGCGTCGTACAGCGCGGTGCGGATGTTGTCCGACATGCCGCCGTCGACGGAGACGTAGGTCCGCAGCCCGTCCAGCGGCTTGACCGTGCCGACCTCGTACAGGGTGAACGCGGTGGGTCCTACGATGGCCCGCCCCGGCTCGACGGAGATACGGGGCGTGCGCAGCCGGGCGGCCTCGCACTCGCGGGTGACGATCTCGGTGAGCGCCTTGGCGATCTCGTGCGGCTCGCGGGGGTCGTCGGCGCTGGTGTAGGCGATGCCGAGGCCGCCGCCGAGGTCGATCTCGGGCAGTTCGACGCCGTGCTCGTCGCGGATGTCCTTCAGCAGGCCGACGACCCGGTGGGCGGCGACCTCGAACCCGGACATGTCGAAGATCTGCGACCCGATGTGCGAGTGGATCCCGATCAGCTCCAGCCCGTCGAGCTGGAGCGCCCGCCGTACGGCCTCCGCCGCCTGCCCGCCGGCCAGCGGGATGCCGAACTTCTGGTCCTCGTGGGCGGTGGCGATGAACTCGTGCGTGTGTGCCTCGACGCCCACGGTGATCCGGATCTGGACCTTCTGCCGCTTGCCGAGGGACCGGGCGGTGTGGGCGACCCGCACGATCTCCTGGAAGGAGTCGAGCACGATCCGCCCGACACCGGCTTCCACGGCCCGGCGGATCTCCTCGACGGACTTGTTGTTGCCGTGGAAGGCGATGCGCTCGGCGGGCATCCCCGCGGACAGCGCGGTGGCCAGCTCGCCACCGGAGCACACGTCCAGATTCAGCCCCTCCTCGTCCAGCCACCGCACGACGGCGCGGGAGAGGAAGGCCTTGCCGGCGTAGAACACATCGGCGTCCGGGCCGAACGCGGTGCGCCAGGCACGCGCCCGGGTCCGGAAATCGTCCTCGTCGAGGATGTAGGCGGGCGTGCCGAACTCCTCGGCGAGCCGGGTGACGGGGATCCCCGCGACACCGACCACGCCGTCGTCGCCGCGCGTGACGGTCTCGGCCCACACCTTCCGGTCCAGGGCGTTGAGGTCGGCGGGCGGCGCCGGGTGGTGGCCCTCGGGCAGGACGTCGGCGTGGCGGGGCCCGGCGGGATGGGCGGAACGGCTCATGACGTGATTCTCAGGCTCTCTGTCTCTCTCCGGGACGCATCTGCTCACGCGCCTCAGAGATGTTCGGGTGCGTCGATGCCGAGCAGGGACAGGCCACCGGCCAGCACCGTCCCGGCTGCTTCGGCGAGGGCCAGCCGGGCGCGGTGGGCGGCCGAGGGTTTCTCCTCGCCGACGGGAAGCACGGAAGGCAGCAGGGGCAGCACGGCATCGGCGACGGTGACGAGATGCCGGGCGAGCCGGTCCGGGGCACGGTGGGTGGCGGCCGCGGTGAGGATGCGGGGGTAGTCGGCGAGGGGGGTGAGAAGCGGGGCGCCGGCCTCGGTGCGCGGGGGGCCGGGCTCGGCGGCGAAGCCGAGGCGGGCGGCGTTGCGGCCGAGGGAGCGGACACGGGCGTGGGCGTACCGCACCCGGAACAGCGGATTGCCCTCACGCTGCACCAGGTGGTCGGCGGTGATCCGGGGCCGGTCGTGCGGGGCGGGGTGGAGCAGGGCCCAGCGGGCGGCGTCGGGCCCGAGCGGCGCCGGGTCCTCCGGGGCGGGCACGGGCCGCAGATCGGCCCTCTCGCCGTGCTCCACGGTGGCCCGGCCGCCCTGGGTCCCCACGATGCGTACGACGGCGTTGGCGACGACCTCGGCCCGCACCTCGTACGGCACCCGGAGCACCAGGACCTGCCCGGCGAGCGCGTCACCGTGCCCGTACCGGGCGCCCTGCTCCCGGATCTCGGCGACCAGCGCGGCGACGGGATCGACCCGCTCCGCGAGCCGGATGTTCAAAAACCCCGGCCCGGTGACGACGACGTCCTCGACCCCCTCGGCCCCGACGAGACGTTCCCGCAGGATCCCGGCGACCCGCTGCGGAGGCTGCCCGGCGGCGCGGGCGAGCCGCAGCGCGACGGCGGTGGCGAAGTCCCCGCACCCGCCGGGCCCCGGCTCGGTCACCACGACCCGCTCGGGCACGGCCACGCTCAGTTCCCCGTCGTCGACAGCACGACACACCGCGTGCAACACGGTGCGGGACAACTCGGCGGGGGTCACGGGACAAGCGTAGGGGAGGAGGGGGGTGGGTGGGCGAGCCGGTTATGTGTTCCTGACGCGGGACGACGCGGGACGACGCCGTGAGGACGGGAGGGGGTGGAGGGGGAGGGGTGCCGTCGTGAGGGGGAGGCGTGAGGGGAAGTGCGATGGGGGGAAGACCGTCCCCCCCGTTGGGAGACCGTCACGACGGCCGGGACACCGTCATGAATGACTGCCGGGACACCGTCATGAAGGACTGCCGGGACGCCGTCATGACTGGGGAAGACCGTCGTGGCGGGGAAGACCGTCGTGACCGGGGACGGCGTCGTGACCGTGGGGGACGTCCTGGGGTGACGAGGCACTCTGAGGCAACGGGGCGCCCTGAGGCAACGAACCGCTCTGAGGCAACGAGCCGCTCTGCGGTGACGGGGCGCTCTGGGGTGAGGAGGCATCCTGAGGCGCCGGGGCACGCTCACCCCCCTCGACCTCGCCGACGACATCCTGGCCGCTCTCCGGACTGACTACGGCGTCCCCGTCGACGCTCTCCCCCTCGCCACCACCGCCGCCACCGCCACCGCCTTCTCCCCCGGACACCGCGTGCCCGGTCTTGTTCCGCCCGATGAGGTCCTTCACGATCCGGATCAGTTCGGCGGGTTCGAAGGGCTTGGCGAGGAAGGCGTCGACGCCGAGGTCGAGGCCGGCCTCGACCTCGTACTGCGTACAGGCGCTGATGATCGCGACGGGCAGATGGCGCGTACGGGGATCGGCGCGGAGCCGGGCGGCGGTGCGGATCCCGTCCAGCCGAGGCATGACGACGTCGAGCGTCACGACATCGGGCCGCACCTCATGGACCACATCCAGACACTCGGCACCATCGGCCGCGGTCACGACCTCTAGCCCTTCCAGTTCGAGGTTGACCCTGATCAGCTGCCGGATGACCTTGTTGTCGTCCACAACAAGCACCCGGCCCGGAGCGCCTGGCACAAGTCGAGAGTAGGTGCGGACCGGCCACCGCGTCCGGGTTTTCCCCACTTCCACCCCGTCCAGGGGACGTGCTCCCCCCGGCCCGGGGAACCGAATTGCTGATCACCCCTCCGGACCTGCTAGTGTTCTACCCGTCGCCGCGAGCGAGAAGCTCAGCGCCCGACACGCCCCCGTAGCTCAGGGGATAGAGCAACGGCCTCCGGAGCCGTGTGCGCAGGTTCGAATCCTGCCGGGGGCACCCTGTATAAGGTGCCCAAAGACCCCGTCACCAGCGGAAACGCTGAGGGCGGGGTCTTCGTGTATGTGCGGCCGTATGCCGGGGTTTATGGGCGAGGCGTGGACGGGATCTTGGCGTACCGCCGCAGGTGAACCCCTGGAAACGGCAAGGCGCTTGGGGGATGATTCGACGTCGATTTAAGAAGCCGCAGGCCAGAGCGCGGCCTCTTCACTTCTTCCGCTACTGCTGGTACTCGATGGTGCTTGATCGGGGCAGCCGGACGACTTGGTCGCCCTAGGGGCGACGGGTGACCGTGATGCGACCGATGTCGGGGGGCCAGCGACGCCCCCGGCGTCTGGTTGCTAACAAGTTGGCGGCAGTGGCCCAAAGCCACCCCGAAGCGCGTCGCGCGACCGAGTACCCTGCGAGAACCAAGCGAGCGGTACATCTAGAAAGGGCAGCCTTGTCGTCACTGAGCAACCTCCTGCGTCAGGTCGAGCAAAAAAATCGAGCGCTGGCCGACGACCTCCGTGACCACATCAAGGCGCTCACCGAGCGGCGCGCGTTCGGACTCAACTTCGAGCGTCACACCCCCGAGACCGTCGAGTTGCCGGGCAGGCCGATCAGGAAGGGCGACAAGGTTCGCTTTCTTGCACCCCGCGGGGAGGACTCCAAGGGCGTCGACCAGCGTCTGTGGCGAGTCATGAGCATCAGTCGGACCGACGACGGTCGAGTGGCCTCGTTGGCGCGGAGGGTGAGCCCAGACTCCGACGAGGTCGAGACAACCAGCCGGGCTTGCGACGATCTGATCGTCGTGGCTGAGTTTCGCGACCCGATCTATCCAGGCCTGGTATCGACCGGGAAGATCGAACGTGGCGGCGACAGGCCGTTCCATACCGTCATCAACGCCGAGAACTTCCACGCGCTACAAACGCTACTGTACACGCACGAAGGCAAGATCGACGCAATCTATATTGACCCCCCATATAACACGGGGGCCCGCGACTGGAAGTACAACAACAACTATGTCGATGGCGAGGACATATATCGCCACTCCAAGTGGCTAGCGTTCATGGAACGGCGCCTCAAGCTAGCGAAGCGACTCCTCAAGCCACATGACTCGGTTCTCATCGTCACCATTGATGAGAAGGAGTATCTCCGCCTAGGCCTCCTCTTGGAGCAGACCTTCCCAGAGGCCGACATCCAGATGGTTTCGTCTGTTATCAACCGGGCGGGCTCGTCCCGGGCAGGACGGTTCGCACGTGTGGACGAATACGTCTTTTACGTATTCATCGGTGACGGGCGCATCTCCCCGTGGGTCTCAACCATGCTCGACGACGCCACTGACGAGGGCACGTCGAAGCCGAAGACGATGCCGACAGTCTGGTTCACAGCGATGCGGCGTGGGACCGCTTCTGCCGAGCGGCGCGCTCGGCCTGCGCTCTTCTATCCTGTTATTCTCGACCGCGAATCTGGCGCACTCGTCAGGGTCGGGGAACCGATTCCGAAGAACACGCCGAGGTCAGAGGTGGTCCTGGAGTCCGGCACAGTGGCCGTGTGGCCGATTGCAAGTGACGGACGCGAACAGACGTGGCGGTTCTCTGCCGCGAAGATGCGCGAATATTTTGCGGCAGGTACGGCGCGGCTCGGAAAGCGCGACCCTGAAACGGGACTGCGCCCCATCACCTATCTCCAGCCCGGAACTCTCGCGAATATCGCCAACGGGACATTCGTGGTCACCGGCAGGAGCCCGGAAGGCTCCTTGGAACTCGCTCTTGCTGACGGGGCGAAGAAAGTCGTCACCCCGCGCAGCGTGTGGAGCCAGACGAGCCACTTTGCACGTGACCACGGCTCACACCTCATCAAATCTCTCTTGGGCGAGAAAAGGTTCGACTTTCCCAAATCACTGTATGCCGTCGAGGATTCACTGCGCTTTGTCGTTGCCGATAAGCCTGACGCAGTCATCCTCGACTTTTTCGCCGGCTCTGGCACCACCGCTCACGCGGTAATGCGGCTGAACGAGCAGGACAGTGGTCGCAGACAGTCCATTAGCGTGACGAACAACGAGGTTGGCGCGGAGGAGCAGGCAGGCCTGCGCGCACGTGGTCTGCGACCCGGTGACGCCGAGTGGGAGGCAAGAGGTATCTGTGATTACGTCACGAAACCTCGCATCAAGGCTGCCGTCACAGGGCTGACTCCGAGCGGAGAGCCGGTCAAGGGTGACTACAAGTTCACTTCCGAGTTTCCGATGGCAGATGGGTTCGAGGAGAACGTCGAGTTCTTCACCATGACGTACGAGGCCCCGAGGTCTGTCGCGCACCATCGCTCGTTCGAGGCAGTCGCGCCGATTCTGTGGCTCAGGGGTGGAGCCGAGGGAACGCGAATCGACAAGGCAACCCACGATTTCGCAGTCGCCGACACGTATGGAGTGCTATTCGACCTGGACGCCTCGCACGCCTTCCTTGACGCGCTCGCGGCCGCTGAGCGAGTGCGAGTGGCATTCATCGTGACCGACGACGATCGGGCATTCCAAATGGTCTGCTCCGAGTTGCCGCCTCACGTCGAGCCGGTCCGGCTCTACGAGTCCTACCTGACCAACTTCAAGATCAACACGGGCAGGGAGTGACCGATGAAATACACCCTGAAGGAATACCAGGCCGATGCGGTAGGCCAGATGCTCACCTACTTTGCCGATGCCCGCGACGACTACCACCGCAAGGGTCGAAGCGTGTCCTTCTCGCTCGCTGCCACCACGGGTGCGGGCAAGACCGTCATGGCCTCGGCCGTCATCGAAGGACTGTTCTTCGGCGATCCGGACTGGGACTTCGAAGCTGACCCTGGCGCGGTTGTCTTGTGGTTCACAGACGACCCGTCCCTGAACGAGCAGACGAAGGCACGCATCCTCGATGCGTCCGGGGACCGGATCGCCTACTCCCGTCTCCAAGTTATTGAGAACACCTTCAACCGGGAAAAATTCGAACCCGGGAAGGTGTATTTCCTTAACTCCCAGAAGTTGTCGAAGAACTCGCTCCTGGTCCGCGGCGCCGTCGAGGCCGGCGATACGCTCTTTGAGCGGGGCACGACGCCGGATCTTCGACAGCACACGATCTGGGACACTATCCGCAACACCATAGAGGACGACCGACTAACCCTCTATCTGGTCCTCGATGAGGCACACAAGGGCATGAGACGCCGCACCACCGCGGACAATGCCGAGCAGCAGACCATCGTGAAGCGGCTCATCAACGGCGCCAACGGCGTCCCGCCCATCCCGGTGGTGTGGGGTATCTCCGCGACGATCGAGCGGTTCACCGAAGCCATGAAGGACGTCGAGGGTAGGTACCCGTATCCGCACTACGAGATCGACCCAGCACTTATCCAGGAGTCAGGCCTCCTAAAGGACGATATCCGACTCGACTTCCCGGCCAAGAAGGGCACCTTCGACACGGTGCTACTCAAGCGCGGCACCCGCAAGGTCAAAGCGGCTGGACGATTGTGGGAGCAGTACGCCGAGACCCAGGACTCCCCCGGCGACACGGTCGTCCCGCTGCTCGTGGTGCAGGTGCCGAACACGCCCTCGAAGGAACTGCTCCAGAGCGCCGTGGACGCGGTTCGCGAGGAGTGGCCTGAACTTCCGGGTGACGGCATCGCGCACGTGTTCGGTAACCACACGCCCATCCAGATCGGGGACTACGAGGTCCCGCACATCGCGCCGGAGAAGGTGCAGGAGGCCAGCCATATCCGTGTCCTGCTCGCTAAGGACGCAATCTCCACCGGCTGGGACTGCCCCCGCGCCGAGGTGCTGGTGTCGTACCGGCCCGCAACCGACAAGACGCACATCACCCAGTTGCTCGGGCGCATGGTCCGCACACCTCTAGCTCGCCGCATCGCAGGGGACGACCGGCTCAACTCTGTCGAATGTGTGCTGCCGCTCTTCAACCGAGCAACTGCGACAGAGGTCGCAGACATCCTGCTCGGGAAGAAGTCGGAGGGTGATGACGGCAACGGTGGGACCGGTGGCGGCGCCGGGCGGCGGGTGCTCATCGACCCCGTCGACATGCACGTCAACGAGGTGATCCCCAAATACGTGTGGGAGGCGTTCGATGCTCTCCCCTCGCAGTCCCTGCCGAAGAGGGCCGCGAAGCCTACGAAGCGGCTCTCCAGCCTTGCTCAGGCGCTCTCCCGCGACGGGCTCCTCCCCAACGCCCGGAAGACCGCCCATGCCGAGATGTTCGCCGTCCTGGACGGACTCATGGCCCGCCACAAGAACGAGATCGAGGCCGCCACCTACGGACTTCTCGACGTCGAGGGCGAGACCATAGTTGCCTCAGTCGCGGGCAAGAAGGTCGCAGACGCCGAGAAGTTTCACGAGATCGCAGACGAGCGGTCCATTGAAGCTGACTTCAAGAACGCCCAGCGCGTCCTCTCCGCTGACCTCGCCCGCAAGTACGCCGACCACATCGCTGTCGCAGACGAAGACGACGATGGCCTATTCGACGCTCACCTCAAGGTCGCAGCACTGGCCCAGATCGACGGTGTCCAGGCCGAACTCGACCGCGAAGCCACCGGGCTCACGAACAACTGGCTGGCGCAGTACCGGGTTGACATCAAGGGCCTGACCGACGAGCGGCAGGCGGTCTACGATGACATCCGAGCAATGTCGACAGAGCCCCAGCGCATCGACATCCGCCGCCCCAAGGTCCGCGCCGAGGAGACCGCAGCTGGCGAGGAAGGCACCAAGGTCGACACCCGGCCACAGCACCTCATGTCTGACGAGAACGGCAACTTCCCCATCGGCTCCCTCAACGCTTGGGAGACGGCCGTACTCGACACCGAGCGCAACCGCTCCGGTTTCCTAGCCTGGTACCGCAACCCAGGACGTGCCTCTGATGACTCTCTGGCGGTCGCGTACAAGGATGGCAAGGGCAACTGGCGCCGGATGTGCCCAGACTTCGTGTTCTTCCACGGCACCGAGGCCAACGTGAAGGTCTCCATCGTCGACCCACACGGGTTCCACCTCAGCGACGCGCTTCCGAAATTGCGAGGCCTCGCAGACTTCACCGTCGAATACGGCGACGAGTTTCACCGGATCGAAGCTGTTGCGCAGATAAAAGACAAGAGCCTCCGCGTGCTCGACCTGAAGAACGAGAGCGTACGTCAGGCCATCGAGCAGGCGGACGACGCCGAACGCCTGTACCTCAGTAGTGTCGCAACGGACTACTACTGATCTTGAACGGGTTGAAGTCGCCTGGTCGCCTGGCGGGTGGGTGCCGGTTCGGTTACGGCTGGTGCTGTGAGGCACGGCGCATGCCGGAGCCGTTGCAGTGCAGCAGCGGAATGCAAAAGCAACCGCTCCCGCCCCGTAGCGTCCTCCCAGGGCCGTACCACGACCGGTATGGTCGCCACCGACCGATCCACATAGGAGCTACGGCTCAGGAGACGGTCCGTGGACTATCCGCGGACAAGTGAACGCTAACCGATCGGCCGGAAGTCCGTGACCAGCGCTTACGTCCGGAACCGACAGGCCCTCCGGAGCCGTGTGCGCAGGTTCGAATCCTGCCGGGGGCACTTCGCAGGAAGTGTCTGAGGACCCCGTCACCAGCGGAAGCGCTGGGGCGGGGTCTTCGCGTTTATCCGGGGCGGGATGCCCTTGCGGTTGCGGCTGGGGCTCAGAGGTGGCCGCCGCCGTGGGTCGTGGTGGGTTGTCCGGTCGGGCGGGCCGGGGGGTGGGTCGGGTCCGGGGGTGTGCCTGCTGTGCGCATGCGGGTGTAGGCGTAGACGCAGCCTGCCAGGGCCAGGTCGGACAGGAGCATGTAGCCGATGGAGTAGGAGGACTTGGCGCTGTAGACGGCGCCCATCACCAGGGGTGGGACGAAGCCGCCCAGGCCGCCTGTCGCGCCGACGATGCCGGTGACGCTGCCCACCTGGGGCTGGGGGGTGACCCGGGAGACCAGGGCGAAGACCGAGCCGCTGGCCGTGCCGAGGCCCGCCGCCATCAGCAGCAGGCAGACCGTGGCGGTGGGGACCAGGACCGGGTCGAAGGACTGGATGATCGCCAGGACCGCGACCAGGCCCAGCGCCCAGGCCGTGACGACCGCCGGGTGGACGCGGTCGGCGAGCCAGCCGCCGAGGGGGCGGAAGATCACCGTGACGAGGGCGAAGCCGGCCGCCCGGGTGCCGGCGTCGGTGGGGCTGAGGCCGTACCAGGTGCGCAGGTAGGTGGGGAGGTAGACGCCGAACGCGACGATGCCGCCGAAGCCGATCGCGTAGAGCGCCGACAGTTCCCAGGTGACGCGGAGGCGGGCCGCCCCGGTGAGGCGGGTGGCCAGGGGGGTGGCGGGGACCGGGCGGCCGGGGCGGTCGTTGATCAGGAAGGCGGCCAGGACGGCGTAGACCGCCAGGGCGACCGCCATGACCAGGAAGGGCAGGTTCTCGCCCCGGTGGTACATGCGCGGGGTGAGGAAGCCGGACAGCGCCACCCCGCCCATGCCCATGCCGAAGACGCCGAGGGCCGCGCCCCGGTGGGCGGGCGGGAACCAGGAGTTGACCAGCGGCACGCCGATCGCGAACGTCGTGCCGCCGAGGCCGAGGACGAAGCCGACCAGGAGCAGGGCGGCGTACGACGACCGCGCCGGGATCAGGAGCAGTACGGGGATGATCGTCAGCGCGCTGGTCAGCGGGAACATCAGGCGGGCGCCGTAGCGGTCGGTGAGCGCGCCGACCGGGACCCGGCCGAGTGAGCCGACCAGCACCGGCACCGCGACCAGGAGGGACTGGGCCGAGGCGCCCATGTGCAGCCGTTCGTCGAAGTCGGCCGCGAGCGGGGCGATCAGGTTCCAGGCCCAGAAGGTGAGGGTGAAGCCGACGGTGGCCATGACCAGGTTGCGCCAGGCCGCCGCGGAGGGTCTGTCACCGGTCATCGTCACACTCCCAGGAGGTCGGCGCGGCCCTGACTGTCCCTCCCCTCGCGACGACTCCCATGGTCGGGGACCGGGTCGCGGTCCGCATCCCGGGCCCCGCCGGCCTGCGCGCCTCTCAGTCGCCGTCCGGCGGGGTCCACGCGGCCACCAGGTCCAGCAGGCCGGGGAAGCGGGCGTTCAGGTCGGCCACCCGGACCTGGCTGCGGCGCTCCAGGCCGTACTGGCGCTGCCGGGTGACGCCCGCCTCGCGCAGGGCCCGGAAGTGGTGGGTCAGCGAGGACTTGGGGCGGTCCAGGCCGAACCAACCGCAGGTGTGGTCGAACTCCTCGGATTCCAGGAGGAGTTTGCGGACGATCCGCAGCCTGAGCGGGTCACTGAGCGCGCCCAGCACGGTCTCCAGCCGGATGTCGGCGGCGGCCGGTTCGGGCAGCGGGTCGGGGAGGCCGGGGGGCTCCGGCCGCTCCTCCACGCCCACGGCCGGCCGGGTCGCTTCGGTCCTCTGCCCGCTCAACTGCGGCTCCCCTCGCACGCACTTCCTGTACGACTCCGATCGTACTGCATGCTAAGTTCGACTCCGCTCGTACAAGTACGACTCGACTCGTACCGAGGTCCAGGGGAGGACTGTGCCATGACGACGGCGACCGCCGGTGTGCGTACCCAGGGAGCGGTGGACGGGGGTGAGGTGCCCGTCCGGTGGGTCTGGCTCGCCGCCTGGCCCGTGACGGCGGTGTTCGTGCTGTCCAACGCGGCGACCCCGCTGTATGTCCTGTGGCAGCGCGAGATGGGATTCAGCAAGGGCACGCTGACCGTGGTCTTCGCCTGCTACATCGCGGGGCTGCTCGGGTCCCTGCTGGTCTGCGGGGTCGTCTCCGACCGGATCGGGCGCAAGCCGGTACTGCTGCCCGCGCTGGGCCTCGCCCTCGTCGCCTGCCTGGTCTTCGCGACCGCGGGCGGTGTCGGCGCGCTCATCGCGGCCCGGCTGTGCACCGGGATCGCGGTCGGGGCCGTGGTCTCGGCCGGGATGGCCGCGGTGACGGACGTGGCGGGGCCCGCCCGGCGACGGCTCGCGGCGCTGCTCGCCTCCTGCGCGATGGTGTTCGGGGCGGGGCTGGGGCCTCTGCTGGCCGGGGTGCTGTCCGAGACGCTGCCCGGGCCCACGGTCACCGTGTTCGCGGTGGAGGCGGTGCTGCTGGCGTCGGCTGTGGTGGTCGTGCTCCGGATGCCGGTGCGCGGTGATCACGGGGGCCGCGGTGGCGACGGCCGGGGCGCCGGAGGGTGGGTGCGGGTGCCCGGGGTGCCTCGCGGTGCCGGGTGGCAGCTCGCGCTGGGCATCGCCGTGTTCGCGCCCGGTATCACCGCCACGTCCTTCGTGCTGTCGCTCGGGCCGTCGTTGCTCGCGGGGCTGCTCGGTACGGGGAGCCGGATCGTCTCCGGGGCGCTGGCGTTCGCGATGTTCCTGTCCGCCACGGGCGTGCAGTTCGCGGTACGGAGGCTCGGGCGGCGTACGGTGCTGGCCTACGGCGCCGGTGCCACCGCCCTCGGCATGGCCGCGCTCCTCCTGGCCGTGCACACCGGGTCGGTCGCCGCGCTGGCCGGGGCGGCGCTGCTGGCGGGGGCCGGGCAGGGGATGGGACAGCTCGGGGGGCTGTCGCTGCTGAACTCGGCCGTGCCCGGGGCGCGGCTCGCCGAGGCCAACGCGGCGCTGAACGTCGGGGGTTACCTGCCCGCCGGGCTCCTGCCGGTGAGCGCGGGATACCTGAGCGACGCGGTCGGCCTCACGACGGGCGCGACGGTCTTCGGCACGGCACTGGCGGGGCTGGCCGTGGCGGGGGGCGGGGTGGTGCTGCTCGGGCGGGGGCGGGGGGCTTCCGCCGCGTGACGGGGTGCGAGGGGGGCGAGCGGGGCGCGAGGGGGTGTCGAGCGGGATGCGGGGCGGGTGGGGTGCGGGGCGGATCGCACGCACAGCCTGCGAGTGGGGACCGCATCCAGCTACTCCCCTTGACCGGACCCGACAAGATTCAGTATTCCTTCATTGTGAAGCACGTAACTAACTTCGAAGGACTCTCCCATGACACGGACGGGCTGATCTATGACCCCCAAGTCCGCAGGGCTATGGCCGAGTTCGCGGCAGGGGGCGACACGCTCCGTTTGGAGGCGGCGGCCGCCGCCCGTGCCGCGCACAAATCCGTCGAGCGGCTCAGCACGCACGGTTCCGAAGGCCGCGGCCTCAGTACAGGAGCCGTCGACATCCTCGTCAGACTGTGCACCCTCGGCGAGACCGGGGCCAATCCCGGCGACCTCGCCCGCTCCGCCGGCATGACTCCCCGCAACGCCACCGGCCTGGTCGACACCCTCGAACGCGAAG
The DNA here is from genome assembly GCF_039532885.1 of Streptomyces nogalater. Taxonomy (NCBI): domain Bacteria; kingdom Bacillati; phylum Actinomycetota; class Actinomycetes; order Kitasatosporales; family Streptomycetaceae; genus Streptomyces; species Streptomyces nogalater. Next base: position 101,361 of record NZ_BAAASM010000019.1, read on the forward strand.
GGCTCGTGCGGCGCGACCCCGACCCGGGTGATCGGCGATCCGTCGTCGTCCGCATCACCCCCGCCGGCCTGACATGGCTGGACAAGTTCCGGGCGCCGACGCAGCGGGCGATGACGGCACTGTTCCACGGATTCACCGACACCGAACTCCACCAGCTCCGCCACCTGTGCCTACGGCTCGTTCAGAACCAGCAGCGCATCGCCGCCCACCTCGCTGCCACCGAAGGGAGCACCTCGGCATGACAGGGACCACAACGACCACGACGCGCGCCACCGTCCGTGCCTACCACCGCGCTGATTCCGCGGCGACATCCCCGCCGCTGCTCGAACTCTCGCCGAGCCCTTCCACTTCCAAAGCCCCCTGCTGTCCTCCGACGGCGCGCACGGCCATCTCAGCGGCCTGGACGCGTTCCTGGGCATCGTGACCGGCGTCGATCTGGTCAGCGAGCTGTACGGCGAGACCGAAGCCGCCCTGGTCTACGACGTCCACACATCGATCCCGGCCGTCGGAACCCAGCGCACCGCCGAATATTTCCACCTCACCCAGGGCCGCATCGACACCATCCACCTGATCTTCGACGCCACTCCCTGGCACGCCGTCATGCGGGCAGCCATCCCGTCCTGACGCCGAACACCTCCTGCCATCCCGACGGCGCCGGCCATCAGCGATTGAGTTCGAGGTTCGTCAGGACGGGCAGGGCACGCAGGAGGTGGGTGGCGCGTAGAAGCCCAGCCGACAGCACCTGTACACGAGTTCGGGCAGCACTCGAAGCTCTGCAGACGTCGAGCAATTCATGGCTTCGGGCACCACGGGCCCCTGCCGACAGTCCGGCAGGGGCCCGTGGTGCAGAGAGCCGAGGAGGGCCGGGACCTGCCCCTGGATGAGCAGCATCCTGGCCGACACGGCTACCGTCTGCTGGTGACCTGACGGCCCGGCGTCACTTCAGGTGTCGGGTGAAGAACTGGGCCGCGGCGTCCCCCGCGAACCGCGGGACGCCGGTGTGCCCGCCCATGTTGGCGTGCAGGGTCTTCTCCTTGGAGCCGAAGGCGTCGAACAGGTCCAGGGCCGCCTGCCGGTCGTTCCCTTCGTCGTCCCACTGCAGCAGGACGTGCAGCGGAATGGTGACCTGGCGGGCCTCCTCGAACATGGCCCTGGGGATGAAACTCCCGGCGAACAGAACGGCGGCCGAGATGCGCGGCTCGACCACCGCCAACCGGGTTCCGATGGAGATCACTCCCCCCGAGTACCCGACCGGGCCGCCGATCTCGGGCAGCGACAGGAGGGCGTCAAGGGCGGCCTGCCATTCCGGGACCGCCCTTTCGACCAGAGGGAGGATGAGGGCGTCGATGATCTCGTCACTGACCGGCTCGTCGGCCTCCAGCGCCCGGCGCAGGTCCGCAAGGGCCTGCCCGGCGGCGGGCAGGCGGGGCCGGTCGCCGCTTCCGGGGAGCTCGATGGTGGCCGTGGCGAAGCCGTCCGCCACAGCGTGCTGGGCCCGGGCCACCAGGCGGGGGTACACCTTGCGCAGCCCGAGGGGAGGGGGGCTGAGCAGGATCAGCGGCACCGGTGCGGACGCGGACACGGGCGTCCACAGGATGCCGGGGATCTCGCCGAGGGTGAATTCGCGCTCGAGGACGCCATCGTCGAGACGCTGTTCGGAAGTGAAGTGCATGGTCGTGCCTTTCGGGAGGGCTCAGAGACGGCGCTCCCGGACGCGACCTATCGCCCGACCGTACCCCCGGAGGAGAGCACCCATGTCGATACGTTCACGGGTACCACCTCCTCGCTCTCCAGTACGGCCTCAGGAAACGTAGCAGTGGCTGCCGTGGTTCCGCCAACGGTTTTCGCGGAGGCGCGTAGCCGAACACCACGGCGTCGGAGCCACACCTGTCACTGGATCAAGGTGGCGGAGGCTCCGTTGCGCGTGGCGCCGGCAGTCGGCCCGTGGCGCCCGGCACTCCTCACGCCGTCCGCTTCCGGGACGCCGTCTTCTTCGTCGCCGTCTTCTTCCCGGCCGTGCTCTTCGCCGTCGCCGTACTCTTCGCCGTCGTCTTCTTCGCCGCCCCCTCCCCCGCCTTCGACGTCGACTTGCGGGCGGGGGCGGCCTTCTTCGCGGCCGGGGTCTTCTTCGTCGACGTGGACTTCTTGGCGCCCGTCTCCTTCGGCGCCGACGCGCCCCGGCGCAGTTGTCTGACCTCCGCCTCCGCCGCCTCCTCCTCCGGGGCGGTACGGGACTCGCGGACCGCCCGGACGCTGTTCTCCAGGGCGGCCATCAGGTCCAGCACCTTGCCGCCGGTGGCGGGGGCCGGGGACTCCGGCGGGGCCTCGCCGGAGGCCTTCGCGGCGATGACCTCCTCCAGCGCCTCCCGGTACTCGTCGTGCAGGTCCTCCAGGTCGACCTCGCCGAGGGTGTCCATCAGGGCGTCCGCGAGGTCCAGCTCCTTGTCGCGGATGGTCACGTGCTCGTCCGGCGCGACGCCCTCCGGGGCCCGGACCTCGTCCGGCCACAGCAGGCCGTGCATGGCGATGGCGTCGCCGACCACCCGCAGCATGCCGAGCCGCTCCCGCCCGCGCAGCGCGTACTTGGCGATGGCGACCTTGTGGCTGCGCTTGAGGGCCTCGCGCAGCAACGTGTACGGCTTGGCGGCCTGGGCCCCGCCGGCCGCGAGGTAGTACGCCGCGCCCATCTGGAGCGGGTCGATCCGGTCGGCCGGCACGAAGGCCACGATCTCGATGGTGCGGGCGGTCGGGATGGGCAGGTGGGAGAGGTCCTCGTCGCTGATCGGGATCATCGTGCCGTCGGCGTCCTCGTACGCCTTGCCGATCTCGGCCTGGCTGACCTCGCGGTCCTCCAGTTCGCACACCTTGCGGTAGCGGATGCGGCCGTTGTCCTCGGTGTGGACCTGACGGAAGGAGATCGCGTGGCTCTCCGTGGCGTTCACCAGCTTGATCGGGATGCTGACCAGGCCGAACGAGATCGCGCCGTTCCATATCGATCGCACGTGCCGCACCCTTCCATCGCCGTTTTCTCCGGTTTGTCTGGGATTGTCATCCTATGACGCCTATCACAGAGGTGGAGGGGCGCCGGGTCGCGCTCAGCAATCTGGAGAAGGTGCTCTATCCGGAGACCGGCTTCACCAAAGCGGAGCTGCTGCACTACTACGCGACCACCGCCACCGCCCTGCTGCCCCATCTGCGCGACCGGGCGGTGTCCTTCCTGCGCTACCCGGACGGTCCCGAGGGCCAGCTGTTCTTCACCAAGAACGTGCCGCCGGGTACGCCCGAGTGGGTCACCACCGCCGAGGTCCCCCGTTCCTCCCCGGACAGCCCGGCCCGGATGGTCCTCGTCCAGGACCTGCCGAGCCTGGTCTGGGCGGCCAACCTGGTCACCGAGTTCCACACCCACCAGTGGCGGGTGCAGCGCCCCGAGGAGGCGGACCGGCTGGTCTTCGACCTCGACCCGGGGCCGCCCGCGCACATCGTGCACTGCTGCGAGGTCGCCCTGTGGCTGCGCGAGCGGCTCGCGGCGGACGGGATCGAGGCGTACCCGAAGACCGCCGGGTCGAAGGGGCTGCATCTGCTGGCGGCGGTGCGCGACAGCTCGTCCGAACGGACATCGGAGTACGCGAAGGCGCTGGCGGTGGAGGCCGAGCGCGCCCTGCCCCGGCTGGTGGTGCACCGGATGACGAAGAGCCTGAGGCCGGGGAAGGTGTTCGTCGACTGGAGCCAGAACGCGGCCCGCAAGACCACGGCCACCCCCTACACCGTGCGCGCCCGCCCGGCCCCGCTGGTGTCCGCGCCGGTGACCTGGCAGGAGGTCGCCGACTGCCGCAGCCCCGCGCAGCTGGCGTTCCGGGCCGACGACATCGCCCCGCGCCTGGCGGACCACGGCGACCTGATGGCACCCCTGCTGGACCCGGCGTCGGCCGCTCCCCTGCCCTGACCCGCACCAAACCCGGAGCCGACCGCTCCCCTGCCCTGACCCCTGCCGGACCCGCCGTCGACCGCTCCCCTGCCCTGACCCCTGCCGGACCCGGAGCGGGTCGCTCCGCTGCCCTGACGCACCCGCCCCGTCCGGCCGGCCGGGTTCACACCCGCAGCCAGACGTTCCGGTCGCGTGCCATCCCGTGCAGCGCCTCCACGTCCGCCGGCTTGAGCACCCCGCCCAGCCGGGCCAGGTCCGCCAGCTCCGGTTCGCGCAGGATCCGCATCCCCCGCGGCCGGGCCGTCACGGTCACCTCGGCCGGGTCCACCAGGGCCAGCAGCGGGTGGACCTCCGCGGTCAGCGCGTAGGAGGCGCGGTCGGCGGCGGAGCGCAGCGGGCGCAGCAGCGGCGCGGCCTCACGGCGGCCCAGGGCGACCATCGGGTCCGCGACCCGGACCCGGGCCCGGCGGGCGTACAGGGCGTGGACGGCGAACAGTCCGCCGGGGCCGATCACCAGGTGGTGGATGCGGTCGCCGCCGGGCAGCGGGACGGAGTGCAGGGTGTGCCAGCCGGCGCCCTCCAGCCCGTCCAGCGCCTGTCCCACGGCCTGCTCGGCACTCAGGGCGCGCCGCCGCGGGTCGGGGCGCAGCCGGTGCGCGGGGCCGGGGTGGCGGTCCAGGGCGACGAGCAGGGCCTCGCCGGGGCGGTTGGGGGCCAGGTCGTCGTCCGGGTGCAGGGTCAGCCGGGCGAGTTCGGCGGGGGTCGGCAGCGGGGGCGGGCCCACGGTCACCGGGCCGGTGAGGAAGGGGTGCAGGACCTGGAGCACGGCGTCCCGGTCGTCCTCGGCGAGCAGGTCGACCCGGCCCGACTCACGGTCGTACCAGGCCACGGCCGCTCCGTCCGTGCGGCAGACGTACAGCCGCTCACGACCGTGCCGGAAGGCCGGCACCACGCGCAGTCCGCTCATGCGCCATCACCCCTCGACCATGGGAACAGGCGGGGCGCCGCCGGGGCAAGACCGGTTACCGTGGTGGGCGGCCCTGTGCGGGGAGTTGGGGAGGCACCGTTGCGGACCCGCGGATCGCAGCCCGATGTACCGGCTCCGAAGAGCCCGTGGAACGAGATCGTGCCCGGCCTGTGGATGGGCGGTCACGCGTTCCGGGACCGTTCCGGGCGGCTGGAGCTCGCCGTCGTACGGGACGAGTTCGACGTGGTGCAGTCGCTGCTGCGGCTGCCGGGCCACGGGCCCGGTCCGGGCGTGGAGCACCATGTGTGGCCGATCCCGGACGGGCCGCTGGACGGCACGCAGCTGGCCGGGGTGATCCGGCTGGCCCGTGCGGTGAACGACGCGCTGGAGGCCGGGCGCCGGGTGCTCGTGCGCTGCTACCACGGCTACAACCGCTCGGGACTGGTCGTCGCGCACGCGCTGGTCCAGCGGGGTGACACGGCCGACCAGGCGATCCAGCTGATCCGGGCCCGGCGTTCGGCGTGGGCGCTGCACAACGAGCTGTTCGTGGAGTACCTGCGCACGGGCCTGGCGACGGTACGGCTGCTGGAGGAGCTGGCCGAGTAGCCCGCCGCCCCTCGCCCGGAGCACGCGAAGCAGTACAAAGCAGGCTTCGGTCAGAATGTAGGGATGCCAGCCCGTCGTCCCGCGCGTACCGCCCTCGCCCTGGCCGCCGTCGCCCTGCTCTCGGCGACGGCGACGGCCTGCGGGGACACCGGCGGCCTGCGCGCCGCCGGGCCGACCACGACCGCCGTGAGCCCCACCCGGCTGTGGCCGGACCTCAGGCCCGCGTCCAGTCCGGCCTATCCGTACGACGTGGCCACCCGGGAGACCGTCGAGGGCGTCACGGTCCCCGGCGGCGACATCCGGAAGGTCGATCCGGTGGACGTCGTGGCGGCGGAGCTGACGGCGCGCCCCGGCGACTACGGGCCCAAGGGGCCGTACCACGCGACCGCGGACCGGATGCGGCAGTGCCGGCCGGGCGGCGACCGGGGCCGGTGCCCGCTGCTCAAGCCGTACCACCGGGACCTGACCGGGGACGGCCGGGCGGAGCTGACGCTCGGCTTCCGGCTGTACCCGAGCAACCAGACGGCGGTGCGGGTCTACACCGCCGAGGGGCACCGGCTGGTGCAGGTGCTGGCCGACAACGACGCGCTCCTCGGGGTGGAGCTGGCCGGGCGGGCGCTGATCGAGCGCTCCCCCGCCGACACCTCCGGCTACGAGTACCGCACCACCTGGGTGTGGGACCCGGACGAGCGGGCGATGGTGTTCTCCCGCGACGAGTACCTGCACGTCGGCGACGGCCGGCACGGCCGGCGCACGCCGTCCCCCTCGGCCTCCCCGGGTGCGCGATGAGGCTCACGCTGCCGCACTGGTCCGGGGCGCTCGCCGTCAAGGCCGCCGTGTTCATCACGGTGATGTGCTGCGCGCTGGCCGCGCTGCTCGGCGTGCTGGTGCACGTCTCGGTGACCGACCAGACCGTGGGCCAGGCCCGTGACCTGGCGCTGTCCCGGCTCGCCGACGCCACCGAGGCGTACGAGGCCGGGGACCGGCTGCTGCCGGGCGCCCGGGTGGATCCCGTGGAGCTGCCCCCGTCGCTGCGCGGGCTGGCGCTGTCCGGGCAGCGCGGCACGATGGTCGCGACCTACCGGGGCCGTCCGGCCATGTGGGCGGCGGGGCCGGTGGCCGGGCACCGGGCGCTGGGCGTGGCGGTGGACTACTCGCAGCAGTCGCGCACCATCGCCGGTCTGGACGAGTCGATCGTGTGGTCGTCGGCGCTGGCCATCGGGGCGACGGTGCTGGTCGGCGTGTTCGCGGTGACCCGGGTGACCCGGCGGCTGCACGGTACGGCGCGGGTGGCGCGCCGGATCAGCGCCGGTGACCTGGACGCCCGGGTGAACGATCCCCGGACGAAGGATCCGACCCGGCCGCAGGACGAGGTGGCCGCGGTGGCCGCCGCGCTGGACTCGATGGCGTCCTCGCTGCAGGGCAAGCTGCTGAGCGAGCAGCGGTTCACCGCGGATGTGGCGCACGAGCTGCGCACCCCGCTGACCGGGCTGCACGCGGCGGCCGAACTGCTGCCGCCGGGCCGGCCGACGGAGCTGGTACGGGACCGGGTGGCGGCGCTGCGCACGCTGACGGAGGACCTGCTGGAGATCTCCCGGCTGGACACCGGGCGGGAACGGCTGGAGCTGGGCACGGAGGCGCTGGGCGCGCTGGCCGAACGGGTGGTGCGGGCCTCGGGCACCGACACCGAGGTGCGGGTCCTGCGGGACGTCCGGGTGGAGACCGACCGGCGGCGGCTGGAGCGGGTGCTGGGGAATCTGGTGGCCAACGCGCACAGGCACGGGGCGCCTCCGGTGGTGCTGACCGTGGACGGACCGGTGGTGACCGTACGGGACCACGGGCCCGGGTATCCGGAGTACCTGGTGGCGCACGGACCGCAGCGCTTCCGCACGGAGGGCGGGGCGACCGGGCACGGGCTGGGGCTGACGATCGCGGTGGGGCAGGCGGAGGTGCTGGGCGCCGCGCTGGGCTTCGGCAACGCGGCGGACGGGGGCGCGGTGGCTACGTTGCGGTTGTCCGGGGGCGAGTAGGGCTCGGGGCCGCGGGTGGTTCTCGGGCTTTCCGTGGTGTGTGGCCGAGCGCGCCGTCCCCCGCGCCCCTTGAAGGCGCTGCGCGCCTCCGGGGCGCGCCCGGCCCCCCAACAACGGACACAAGACGCCCCATTTCGGTAAGTTCCGGACATGACGAAGGCCGGAAGCACTCTGGCGGCGGCCCCCGCTCCCCCGCGCGCCGTGCGCCTTCCCCGGCGCCGGGGCGTCGAGCTGTCCCTGCTCGTGCTGGCCGTCCTGCTGTCCGTGTACGGCTACTGCGCGGTGGGGCTCGCCCGGTCCGGGACCGTGCCGCCGGGTGCCGTCGGGTACGGCGCCGGACTCGGGATGCTCGCCCTGTTCGCCCACATCGCGGTGCGGATCCGCGCGCCGTACGCCGATCCGCTGCCGCTGCCCATCGGGGTGCTGCTCAACGGGCTGGGCCTGGTGCTGATCTACCGGCTGGACCTGGAGACACCGGGCGATCAGGCGGCCCCGACCCAGCTGGTGTGGTCCACGCTGGGCGTCGGGCTGTTCATCGGGATCGTGCTGGTGCTGCGCGACCACCGGGTGCTCCAGCGGTACGCGTACGTCTGCGTGGTGGCCGCCCTCGCCCTGCTGGCGCTGCCGATCCTGTTCCCGGCGGTCAACGGGGCCCGGATCTGGATCCGGATCGCCGGGTTCTCCATCCAGCCCGGCGAGTTCGCCAAGGTGCTGCTCGCGGTGTTCTTCGCCGCCTATCTGGCCGCCAACCGCAGCGCGCTGGCGTACACCGGGCGCCGGCTGTGGCGGCTGCAGTTCCCGACCGGGCGGGTGCTGGGGCCGATCCTGACGATCTGGCTGGTGAGCGTCGGCGTACTGGTGCTGGAGCGGGACCTCGGGACCTCGCTGCTGTTCTTCGGGCTGTTCGTGGTGCTGTTGTACGTGGCCACCGGGCGCACCGGCTGGATCGCGGTCGGGCTGCTGCTCGCCGTGCTCGGCGCCGTCGCCGTGGGACGGCTGGAACCGCATGTGGGCGGGCGGATCGAGGACTGGCTGCACCCGTTCGCCACCATCGAGGCCGGGCGGGGTCCCAACCAGCTCGCCCAGTCCCTGTTCGCCTTCGCCGCCGGCGGCCTCCTCGGCACCGGGCTGGGGCTCGGGCACTCCATCCTGATCGGCTTCGCCGTCAAGTCGGACTTCATCCTGGCGACGGCCGGGGAGGAGCTGGGCCTCGCGGGGCTCGCGGCGATCGTGCTGCTGTACGCGCTGCTGGTGGAGCGCGGTTACCGGGCGGGGCTGGCGCTGCGCGAGCCGTTCGGCCGGCTCCTCGCGGTCGGGCTGGCCTCGATCGTGGCGCTCCAGGTGTTCGTGATCGCGGGCGGGGTGACCGGGCTGATCCCGCTGACCGGCATGGCGATGCCGTTCCTCGCCCAGGGCGGCTCCTCGGTGGTCACCAACTGGGTGATCGTGGCGCTGCTGGTCCGGGTGAGCGACTCGGCGCGCAGCCAGTACGACGGGCGGGAGGCGCCGTGACCGAGTACGGCCCGCTGCCCGAGGGCGGGCGGCCGATGGCGCGGTACATCCGGCACGCCTGCGTGTTCTGCGCCCTGCTGCTGGCGGCGCTGCTGGCCAACGCGGCCCGGGTGCAGGTGGTGCAGTCCCGGGAGTACGACGCCAACCCGGCCAACCGGCGGGCCACGATCGCCCGCTACCAGCAGCCGCGCGGGAACATCCTGGTGGACGGCGCGCCGGTCACCGGGTCGGTGGACACCGGGGAGCAGCTGCGCTACGAACGCTCGTACACGGACGGCCCGTTGTACGCCCCGGTCACCGGCTTCTCCTCGCAGACGTACGGCACCACGTTCCTGGAGCACACCGAGGACGGGGTGCTGTCGGGCACCGATCCGCTGCTCGCGCCGCTGCCGCTGTGGAACGACGTCACCCGGGGGCGCGGCCGTGGCGGTGATGTGGTGACCACGCTGAACCGGCGGGCGCAAAAGGCCGCGTACCGGGGACTGGCCGGGCGCAAGGGCGCGGTGGCCGCGGTGGAACCGGCCACGGGACGGATCCTGGCGCTGGTGACCAGCCCGTCGTACGACCCCTCGGAGCTGTCGGGCAACAACGAGGCGGTGGCCTCCGCCTGGGCCCGGCTCAACCACGACCCGGAGAAGCCGATGCTCAACCGGGCGGTGCGGCAGACGTATCCGCCGGGGTCGACGTTCAAGGTGGTCACCGCGGCGGCGGCGCTGGACGCGGGGGTGGTCACGGACCTGGACGAGCGGACCGACTCCCCGGACCCCTACCGGCTGCCCGGCACCACCACCCGGCTGACCAACGAGGGCGACGGCTGCGCGGACGCCTCGGTGCGGGACGCCTTCGAGTGGTCGTGCAACACGGTGTTCGCCAAGCTGGGGGTGGATGTGGGGGTGCGGGACATGGTGGCCACGGCGCAGGCGTTCGGGTTCAACGACACCGAGGTGCGCATCCCCTTCTCCGTGGCGCCCAGCACCTTCGACACGCACGTGGACCGGGCGCAGCTGGCGCTGTCGTCGATCGGGCAGTACAACACGCGGGCCACGCCCTTGCAGATGGCGATGGTCGCGGCGGCGGTCGCGGACGGCGGGGTGCTGCGTCCGCCGTATCTGGTGGAGCGGACCACCCGGCACGGCGGCGCGCCCCTGTCCGGGAGCGGGGCGCGGCCCGGCCGGCAGGTGATGCGGCCGGCCACCGCGGACGCGCTGGCGGAGCTGATGGCCGGGGTGGTCCAGGAGGGCACCGGCACCCACGCGGCCATCCCCGGCGTGCTGGTCGGCGGCAAGACCGGCACGGCACAGCACGGGGTCGGCAACACGGGGGTGCCGTACGCCTGGTTCGTCTCCTGGGCCAAGTCCGCCGACGCGCCGGAGCCACAGGTGGCGGTCGCGGTGGTGGTGGAGGACGCGTCGGCGGACCGGGGCGAGATCAGCGGCGGCGGCACGGCGGCCCCGATCGCGCGCGAGGTGATGCGGGCGGTGCTCGGCGGCTGAGGGCCGGGTCAGCCGGCGGGCCGGAGCATCTCGGAGCGGATCCGCAGGGTGGTGCGGGCGGCCTCCTCCAGGTCCACGTCGGCGGGGTCGCGCACGGAGCGGTCGACCTTCCCGACGGCGGCGGCCGTGTTGCCGTCCGCCCAGGCGCAGACGCCGTAGGTCAGGGTGACCGCGGCGCTCTTCTGGGTGAGCACCTGGCAGCTGACGGGGGTGGCGGCGCCGGCCGGGGTGACGTCCCGCGCGGGCCGCTCCACGGTCACGCCGTCGGCCTCGGCGGCGCCCTTGAGCAGGCCCCGGCGCATCGCGGACGTGTGCTTGAACCGGCCGTACATGCCGGAGACGAGCAGCATGGCCCGGGAGTCGTCGCCGGGCGGGCCGTAGCGGCCGACGGCGGCGTGGACGTCCTTGGCGTCCCAGGCGCCGTCGGCCTCGTCCTCGACCTTTGCGCCCTCGGTGTCGGAGAGGTCCTCGGCGAGGGTGTACTCGCCGTCGAGCAGGGTGTGCGGCAGGACCAGCTTGTTCTCCGCCGCCGGGAAGCCGCTCCCGGCCACCATGCCGAGCACCACGAGCCCGGCGACGACGACCGTGACGACCCCGCCGACGATGCCGAGCACCAGCCCGACCCGGCGCTTCCTCGGCGGCGGCGCCATGGGCGGCACGCCCCAGCCGGGGTAGGGCTGCTGCGGCGGGTAGGGCTGCCCGCCCGGGTACTGCTGCGGCGGGTAGGGCTGCTGGTGCTGCGGGTACGGCTGCTGGTGCTGCGGGTGGGGCTGCTGCTGGGGGTACGGCGAGCCGTACGGGCCGGGGGCGGCCTGCGGAGGCTGCTGGCCGTAGGGCCCCGGGTACGGCGGCGGCTGCGACGAAGGCATGGACACGCCAGCACGCTACTGCACCCCGCCGACACCCCCGCCACCGCGTCCCGCGCGGCCCGGCGGCACCCCTCACCCCGCCGTCAGCCCTGGTCGCCGGCCGCGCGTGCCGTCAGTCCTGCCTCGCGCCCGACTCGATCGCCGTCTCCACCTCCGCCACCCGCTGCCGCTCCTGGGCGGCGAAGCGTTCGGCGTCCAGCCGGTCGGCCAGTTCCTCGTCCTGGGCCATCAGCAGGTCCAGGCTGGAGTCGCCCAGTTCGAAGACGCCCATGTCCGCGTAGGCCCGCTGGAGGCGCTCGCCCCACAGGCCGATGTCCTTGACGCACGGGACGATGCGGCTGAACAGCAGCTTGCGGAACAGGCGGAGGAACTCGGACTGTTCGCTGATCTGCCGCGCCTCGGCCTTCGGGATGCCGAAGTTCTCCAGCACCTCCACCCCGCGCAGCCGGTCGCGCATCAAGTAGCAGCCCTCGATGACGAACTCCTCGCGCTCGCGCAGTTCGGCGTCGGTGAGCTGCCGGTAGTAGTCGCGCAGCGCCATCCGGCCGAAGGCCACGTGCCGGGCCTCGTCCTGCATGACGTAGGTGAGGATCTGCTTCGGCAGCGGCTTGTTCGTGGTGTCCCGGATCATGCCGAACGCGGCCAGCGCCAGGCCCTCGATCAGCACCTGCATGCCGAGGTAGGGCATGTCCCAGCGGCTGTCGCGCAGGGTGTCGCCGAGCAGCGACCGCAGGTCGTCGTTGACCGGGTAGAGCAGGCCTATCTTCTCGTGCAGGAACCGGCCGTAGATCTCGGCGTGCCGGGCCTCGTCCATGGTCTGGGTCGCGGAGTAGAACTTGGCGTCCAGGTCGGGCACCGACTCCACGATCCGCGCCGCGCAGATCATCGCGCCCTGTTCGCCGTGCAGGAACTGGCTGAACTGCCAGGAGGCGTAGTGCCGGCGCAGTTCGCCCTTGTCCTTGTCGGAGAGCTTGTCCCAATGGCGGGTGCCGTACAGGGACATGGCCTCCTCGGGCGTGCCGAGGGCGTCGTACGGGTCCACCTCCAGGTCCCAGTCGATGCGGGTCCGCCCGTCCCACTGCCTGTCCTTGCCCTTCTGGTACAGGGCCAGCAGACGGTCGCGCCCGTCGTCGTACTCCCAGGTGAACCGGGCCGCGCCGGTGGCGGGCACCTGCCAGGGGGAGTCTTCCGGATCGTTGGCGTACAGGTCGTGGGTCCGCATACTCCCCAGGCTCACGCGCGGCCGCCGGGTCAACAAGTCCTGCGCGGGGGATTGACGACCTTACTGACAAGGAGTCTTATAAGTGCAGGACGACTACCCCCGGGTAACGAGGTGAGGGAGCCATGACGACCCTGACGGAAGCGGACGCGCTGGAGGGGCTGCGCGACGCGCTGGGCCTGCTCAAGGACCGGGAACAAGTAGCCGAACGGCTGCTCGCCTCTTCCGCCAAGCACTCCTTCGACCCGGACAAGGAGCTGGACTGGGACGCGCCCTTCGAGGAGGGCAAGTGGTTCTGGCCGCCGGAACTGGTCTCGCTCTACGACACACCGATGTGGCGGCGGATGAGCGAGGAGCAGCGCATCCTGCTCTCCCGGCACGAGGCCGCGGCGCTGGCCTCGCTCGGCATCTGGTTCGAGCTGATCCTGATGCAGCTGCTGGTCCGGCACGTCTACGACAAGGCGGCGACGAGCGCCCACGTGCGCTACGCCCTCACCGAGATCGAGGACGAGTGCCGGCACTCGAAGATGTTCGCCCGCCTGATATCGCGCGGTGACACGCCCTGGTACCCGGTGAGCCGGACCCACCAGAACCTCGGCCGCCTGTTCAAGACGATCTCCACGACCCCCGGTTCGTTCACCGCCACCCTGCTCGGCGAGGAGGTCCTGGACTGGATGCAGCGGCTGACCTTCCCGGACGAGCGGGTGCAGCCGCTGATCCGGGGCGTCACGCGGATCCACGTGGTGGAGGAGGCCCGGCACGTCCGGTACGCCCGTGAGGAGTTGCGGCGCCAGATGGTGACCGCCCCGAAGTGGTCCCAGGAGTTCACCCGGGTCACCTCCGGCGAGTTCGCCCGGGTCTTCTCGGTCGCCTTCGTCAACCCGGAGGTGTACACGAACGTGGGGCTGGACAAGCGGGAGGCGATGGCCCAGGTGAAGGCCAGCGGGCACCGGCGGGAAGTCATGCAGACGGGTGCGAAGCGCCTGACCGATTTCCTGGACGACATCGGTGTCCTGCGGGGCGTGGGGCGGCGACTGTGGCGGGCGTCAGGTCTCCTGGCGTAGGTCCGGCAAACCCTCCCGGGGGGCGCGGGCGCGGCGCATGTGCGCCCCGGGCGCCCGCGAGCGCCGCATGGCGCCCTCGCGACGGCGGTTAGGCTGACCGCCATGACCCAGTCGGCCACCCCCGCATACCGCCGCCTGAGCGTCGAGGAGCGACGGAACCAGCTCCTCGACGCCGCGCTCTCGCTCTTCGCGCACCGCGCGCCCGAGGACGTGTCCCTCGATGACGTGGCGGAGGCGGCCGGAGTCTCGCGTCCCCTGGTGTACCGCTACTTCCCGGGCGGCAAGCAGCAGCTCTACGAGGCCGCGCTCGGGTCGGCCGCCGAGCAGCTGAACCAGTGTTTCGACGAGCCCAACGAGACGTCCGCGCTGTCCCGCCTGTCCCGCGTCCTGGACCGCTATCTGGCCTTCGTCGACCAGCACGACACCGGTTTCAGCGCACTGCTCCAGGGCGGCAGCGTGGTGGAGACCAAGCGCACCACCGCCATCGTGGACGATGTGCGCCGGTCCGCCGCCGACCACATCTACCAGCACATGGAGGTCAGCGAGCCCGGCCCGCCGCTGCGCATGACCGTGCGGATGTGGATCGCGGCCGTGGAGGCGGCCTCCCTGATCTGGCTGGACAACGACAAGCAGCCGCCGCCCGCGGAGCTGCGGGACTGGCTGGTCGAGCAGTTCGTGGCCGTCCTCAAGGTCACCGCGGGCCGGGACCCGCAGACGGCGGCGCTCGTCGCCACGCTCGCCGAGAACGATCCGGTACCGAGCGCGTGAAGAGCCAGGACACCCCCTTCGAGGGCGGCCCCATGGACGGACGCGTGCTGCCCGTCCTGCTCGGCCCCACCGGGCACCCCCCGAAGACGTACCGCATCCCCGTCCCGGACCCGGACGGCGGCCCGGCCACGGTGCTGGTCTACCGGCGCGTGCCACGCGGGCACAGCAGGCGGCTCGGGCTGGTCCAGGGCTGGAAGTACCGCTACGACCCGGACGACACCACCGGCGGACGGCTCAGGTGGCCCTGGTCCAGGCCGACCGCCCCGGCCGCTCCGCCGCCCGACACCCCGCCCCATGCCCCGCGATCCGGCAAGCCGGGTGACACGAACGAGTGAAAGTGGTGCGCCGAACCGCGCAGCCTTCCCGCATAGGGGGTGCCGACACGTCTGATTATCACCGTGCGACGGACGGCGGAGAGCCCGCCCTCCGCGCCCCGGAGGTGATGACGTGTCAGCAGTGCTCCGGCGTCTGGCCGGTACGGCCGCGGTCGCGGCCCAGGCCGTCCTCGCGCCCGTACCCGCCGCGGCCGTACCGGATCCGCAGCCGTCCGTGTCCGCACCCGGCGCACGGCCGCCTGCGGCCGCACCGGACCGGCAGCCGTCCGTGGCGCGGTTGCTGACGGACCTTCAGCGGCTGTACCGGCAGACCGAGCAGGCCACCGAGACCTACAACGCCACCACGGAGAAGCTGGAGCGGCAGCGCGCCGAGGTGGCCCGGCTGGACGGTGAACTCGCCCGCGCCCGGCTCGCCCTGCGCTCCCGGCGCCTGGATGCCGGCCGGCTGGCCCGGCAGCAGTACCAGAGCGGCGGCGGCCTCGGCCCCTACGTCCGCCTCCTCCTCGCCCCCGATCCGCAAGCCGCGCTGGACGAGGGCCATGTCATCGGCGAGCTGGCGCGCGAACGGGCCCGTGCGGTGGCCCGGCTGACCGTCACCGAACGGCGCCAGGACGCCCTGGCCCGCGCGGCCCGCAAGGCCCTGGACACCCAGCTCGGCCTGGCCGAGCGGCAGAAGCGGCAGCGCGACGACGTCCGGACGAAACTGGCCGGCGTGGAGCGCCTGCTGGCCACCCTCACCCCGGACCAGCTCGCGGCCGTGGCCCGGCTGGAGGAACAGGGCGTCGCCGAGGCCCAGCGTGCCCTCACCACCGCGGGCGCCCTGCCCGCCGACCGCCCGGCGGCACCGCCCGCCGCCGGCCCCGCCGCACCGCCCGCCGTCGGCCCCACCGCACCGGCCGCCGACCGCGCGGTCCGCTACGCCCTGGACCAGGTCGGCAAGCCGTACGCGTGGGGCGCGGCGGGCCCGGACGCCTACGACTGCTCGGGGCTGACCTCGCGGGCCTGGGCCCAGGCGGGCGTCCCGGTGCCGCGCACCAGCCAGGAGCAATGGGACCGGCTCGGGAAGGTGCCGCTGCGGCAACTGCGCCCCGGGGACCTGGTGGTGTACTTCCCCGAGGCGACACACGTGGCGATGTACGTGGGGGACGGAAAGGTCGTCCAGGCACCGAGACCGGGCGGGCGGGTCACGGTCTCCCCGATCGCCGCCCACCCGATCCTGGGCGCCGTACGTCCTGGTACGGGGGGACCCGGCTAGTCCTCGCAGAACCGTCGGCTCGCCAGATTCGCGCCGTCCTTGAACCCCTTCTCGAAGTTCTCGTCCACGCGCGCGAATCCCCGCTGCCGCTCCCTCGTGTCGCAGTTCTCCCGCACGGTCGCGAATCCCTGCCGGAAGCCCTCGCGGTACTGCTGCCTGGCGTTCCTCTGCTCCCCCTCCTCGGCCGTGCCGCAGCCGACCACGGGGCCGCCGATCTGCTGGGCGGTGACGGTACCGCTCGCGCCGGTGACCGTCAGGGAGAAGCGGCCCGTGGCGTCCGCCCTCGCGCTGCCCTCGGCCCCGCTGGCGGATTCGACGGCCACGGACTTGTTCGGCCTGAAGTCCCTGCCGCTGACCAGCAGGTTCCTGGGGTTTTCGGTGTTTCTGACGCTACAGGTGGGTGATGCCGCCGCCGCTGACGAGGCGGAGAACGTCACCGTCCCCAACGCAAGCGACGACACCGCCACGGGCGCCAGAACGGCCAGGCGTACACGTCGAGCGTTCATGGGAACTCCTCCCTGGCTTGTCCCCCCTGCACACCTGTCCCAGCGTCCCCCCGCCGATTTCAGGTGTCAAAAGGGGACAGAACCATCAGGCTCCCGTGAGCGACCCCAGGTAGGCGGCCGCCTTGTCCGGGTCGAAGAAGAAGTCCTCGAAGTCGGCCGGGTCGTTGAATCCATTGGCGAAACGGTCCGCCACGGGCTGGAGCGACCCGGCCGCGCCGATGAGGTTCAGCACGTGCTCCGGCGGCGGGGCCAGCATGGCGTTGGTCCACTTGGTGACGTGCTGCGCGGTGGCCCAGTAACGGTCGAAGGTGGCCCGCATCCACTCCTCGTCGAAGGGCTTGTCGCCATGCTCCAGGATCGAGGCCAGGTACGCCGCCGCGCACTTGGACGCCGAGTTGGAGCCCTGCCCGGTGATCGGGTCGTTGGCCACGACCACGTCGGCCACGCCCAGGACCAGACCGCCCGAGGGCAGCCGGCCGACGGGGTTGCGCACGGTCGGGGCGTAGCGCCCGGCCAACGTGCCGCCCGCGTCGGTCAGTTCGGCCTTCGTGGCGCGCGCGTACTCCCAGGGCGTGAACCGCTCCATGAGTTCCAGGGTCAGGGAGAGGTGCTCGGCCGGGTCCTTCACACCGCGGAAGACGTCGAGCGGGCCGCCGGGTATGCCCTCCCAGAACAGGATGTCGGCGCGGCCGGAGGTGGTCAGTGTCGGCATGACGAACAGCTCGCCGACCCCGGGGACCAGGTTGCAGCGGACCGCGTCGAACTCCGGGTGCTCCGGGCGCGGACCGAGGCCGTGCACGTACGCCACCGCCAGCGCCCGCTGCGGCTCGGCGTACGGGGAGCGCTCGGGGTCGCGGGCGAACATCGACACCAGCTCGCCCTTGCCGGCCGCGACCAGCACGAGGTCGTAGGTGCGGGAGAAGTAGTCCAGGTCGCCGACGGCCGCGCCGTGGATGACCAGCTGGCCGCCGCGCTGCGCGAAGGTCTCCATCCAGCCGGCCATCTTCACCCGCTGGTCGACGGACTGCGCGAACCCGTCCAGCCGGCCCACCCAGTCGACGGCGCGCTGGGTGGGGCCCGGGTCGTGCGAGCCGGGCGCGGCCACCGAGACGCCGAGTCCCTCGATCTTCGGGGCCTGGGACTCCCAGAAGTTCAGCTGCAGATCGCGCTCGTGCTGGAGTGCCGTGTGGAACATGCACTGCGTCGACATGACCCGGCCGGTGCGGATCTCGTCCGCGGTCCGGTTCGACATCAAGGTGACCTCGTAACCGTGCGACTGCAGGCCGAGGGCGAGCTGGAGGCCGGACTGACCGGCTCCCACGACGAGTATCTTCCGCATGCGGGTGGGGACTCCTATCAGGACTACTCGGGGGTTTCGTCCAGCGCGTGGCCGACGAGGGCCAGGAGGGTCTCGATCACCGAGAACCGCCGCCGCGCGTCCATGATCATGACAGGGATGTGCGCGGGTATGGTGAGCGCCTCCCGTACGTCCTCCGGCTCGAACCGCTCGCTGCCGTCGAAGTGGTTGACGGCGACGACGTACGGCAGTCCGCAGCTCTCGAAGTAGTCCAGCGCGGGGAAGCAGTCCTTCAGGCGGCGGGTGTCGGCCATGACGACGGCGCCGATCGCGCCGCGCACCAGGTCGTCCCACATGAACCAGAACCGCTGCTGTCCCGGCGTGCCGAACAGGTAGAGCACCAGGTCGTCGTCGAGCGTGATGCGGCCGAAGTCCATGGCCACGGTGGTGGTGAGCTTGCCCGGGGTGGCGGACAGGTCGTCGGTGTCCTCGCTGGCCTCGGTCATCAGCGCCTCGGTCTGCAGGGGCGTGATCTCCGAGACGGAGGTGACCAGGGTGGTCTTGCCGACGCCGAAGCCGCCCGCCACCACGATCTTCGTCGCGATGGGGGCGCGCGTCCGGTCCGTCTGCCACGACTTCAGGTCCTCGTCCGGCTCGCCGTAGGAGGCGGCGAGGGGAGTGCCCCCGAAGGCGGCGGTGGCGTCAGAGACGGCGGAGTCCACTCAGCACCCTTTCCAGCAGCGCGCGGTCCGGGCGGCCGGTGCCATGACCGGTTCCGGTGCCGTACACACGGATCTTTCCCTGGTCCGCGAGATCGCTCAGGAGGACGCGGACCACACCGAGCGGCATCTTCAGCAGCGCGGCGATCTCGGCCACCGTGCGCATACGGCGGCACAACTCGACGATGGCCAGCATCTCCGGCATGCCCCGGTTCGCCTGCGAGCCGTTCGTCAGTTCCTTGCGCTCCTCGGGAGCCTCCAGCGCGGCCACGAACGTCTCCACGAGGAGGACGTGGCCGAAGCGGGTACGGCCGCCGGTGAGCGAGTAGGGGCGGACGCGGGCGGGTTTGCGGTCGCCGCCGCGTACCGGGAGCCGCTGCTTGCCCGGCTTGTTCGCGGGGCCGGTCACCGGGTGCTCCCCGTCGACTCGGCCTCCATGGATTTGCGCAGCTCGCTGCGGAGTTCGGGGGTCAGGACGTGCCCGGCACGGCCCACGAACAGCGCCATGTGGTACGCCACCACGCTCATGTCGCATGCGGCGGAGCCGTGCACGCCGAGCAGCGAGCCGTCGCTGATCGACATGACGAACAGGCTGCCCTCGTCCATCGCGACCATGGTGTGCTTGACCCCGCCGTACTCCAGCAGCCGGGCGGCGCCCACGGTGAGGCTGCCGATGCCGGAGACGATGGTGGCGAGGTCGGCGGAGGACCCGCGCGGGCCCTTCGCCGGGCGGGCCGTACGGGACTGCTCCGTGTGGGCCGGGTCGGACGACAGCAGCAGCAGTCCGTCCGAGGAGACCACGGCGACGGACTGGATGCCGGGTACTTCCTCGACCAGGTTGGTCAGCAGCCAGTGCAGGTTACGGGCTTCACTGCTCAGTCCGTAGGTTGTGGGCGCGGTCAACTGCTTGCCTCCTCGGCTGTGCCCCCCGTGGCTTCTTCGGCGTGTGCGTAACTGGTCGGCCGCCGGTGGCCGGCCGTCTTCTCGGCGATCTCCGTCTCTACGTCGCGGTAACCGGCCTCGGCACCGCTGCGGAAGCCGCCGAGCCTGCGGCGCAGGGCTTCGGCGTCGACGCGGGTGTTGCGTTGGCGGGGCGGGGCGGCGGGGGCGGTGATCCTGGGTGTGCGCTTGGGGAGACCCTTGCTGGTGAGCGGCTCCGCCGCGTCTGCCTGCGGCGCCTCGGCCGGCGCGTTCGCCTCGGTTTCGCCGTCGGCGGCCGCCGGGCCCGTGGGCCGGGCCGGCAGGGTCGTGCGCGGAGTCGTCGGGGACTCGGCCCGGTCCTTCGGTTCCGTCGCGTCTTCCGGCTCCGTCGCGTCTTCCGGCTCCGCCGGCTCCTCCTGCGCCGTCGGCAGGAGGAGTTCCATCGTCGTCTCGGCCGGGGTCTCCGCCGGCTTGGGGCGGGTCTCCGTGGGGTCGGTGGGCGGGGTCGCCTGTTCGTGGGTGTCCCGTACGGCCTGTTCGGCCAGGGCCACCAGCGGGTCCTTGGTGCGGGCCCGCAGGACGTTGGAGTTGGCCTCCGCGTCGGCGCCCGGGAGGGTGTACGTACCCGTGGTGGCGCCGGATTCGGCCTTCGGCGGGAGGGCCGCCGGCGGGGCCTCGGCGAGCAGCTGCGCCGGCAGGACCACGACCGCCGCGGTGCCGCCCTGCTTCTGGTCGCGCAGCTGGACCCGCACACCGTGCCGGTGGGCGAGCCGCGCGACGACGTAGAGGCCGAGGCCGAGACCGTCGGCGTCCTCCTGGTCGTAGAGGGACTGCGGGTCGAAGTCGGTGAGGCGGGCGTTGAGGCGGTCCAGCCGGTCCTTGGCCACGCCGATGCCCTCGTCCTGGACGGAGAGCATGACCTCGCCCGACTCCAGGAGCCAGCCGGAGACCTCCACCGGCAGCTCCGGCGGGGAGAACGACGTGGCGTTCTCCATCAGTTCGGCCAGCAGGTGGGAGAGGTCGTCGGCGGCGAACCCGGCCACGTGCGCGTGCGGCGGCAGGGAGGCGATGCGGACGCGTTCGTAGCGCTCGATCTCGCTGACCGCCGCCCGGACCACGTCGACCAGCGGCACCGGGCCGGGGTGCTGCTGGACGTGCTCGGTGCCGGCGAGGACCAGCAGGTTCTCGCTGTGCCGGCGCATCACGGTGGCGAAGTGGTCCAGCTTGAAGAGGGTCGCCAGGCGGTCGGGGTCCTGCTCGCGGTCCTCCAGGCCCTCGATGACCGCCAGCTGGCGTTCGACCAGGCCCAGGGTGCGCAGCGCCAGGTTGACGAAGGTCGAGCCGATGCTGGCGCGCAGCCGCTCCAGCTGGGCGGCGGAGTCGGCGAGTTCGGCGCGCAGCTCCTCGCGGGCGTCGGCCATCTTCTGGCGCTGGCCCACCAGGTGCTTGCGGTCGGTCTCCAGGGTGGCCACCCGCTCGTGCAGGGCGGCGGCGTGCGCGTGCAGGGCGTTGACCGAGCGGACCACCTGGGCGAACTCGTCGTTGCGGCCGGTGAAGGCGATCGGGTCCTGGGCCGCCGGGTCCTCGGCCTGCGCCAGCCGGGCCGAGCCGCGGCGCAGCACCGACAGCGGGCGGGTCAGGCTGCGGGCCATGGCGGTGGCGACGCCGACCGCGACCAGCAGCAGCACACCGAGGACGGCGACGCGGATCTCCAGGGCGGTGACGTCGTCGTCCCGGAGTTCCTCCAGGTCCTTGGTGCGGTGGTCGTAGAGCGCGGACTCGGCGCCGCGCATCAGGTCGACACGGGCGGACAGGGCCGCGTCCAGCTTCTTGGTGCTGGTGGTCAGCTCGCTGTCGGCCAGGGTCGGCTGGTCGGTGAGCGTGGCGAGGAACTTCTCGGCCGAGTTGACCTCGGGGCCGGTGACCGTGGAGTCGTAGGAGTCGACGGCCGCCTCGGGGGCGGTGGCGCGGAAGTCGGCGAGGGCCGCGTCGGCGCGCAGCCGGGCCTGCTGGGCGGCGGCGGTGAGCGCGTCGCGCCGCGCGCGGTCCGCGTCGTCGCCGGCGGCGGAGGTGGTGGGCAGGCCGGTGACGGGGTCGATGACCGTCCGGGTGGCGGCGGGGACGTTCAGCGCGGCCAGCAGCAGGCCGCGGGCGGCGGCGGACTGCTGGACGGCGGAGTCGAGTTCGGCGAGGGCGTAGGCGCCGGAGCCGGCCCGCGGGGGAAGCTGCTCGGCCAGTCGCTCGGCGAGCCGGTGCAGCTCGGTGATCGTCGCCGAGTAGGCCTGGTGGGTCCGCAGGGCGTCGGTCTTGCCGGTGAGGGCGGCCCGGCGGAGCTTGTCGATGCCGTCGAGGGCGGCGCGCAGGCGGGCCGGGGTGTCGGTGTCCGCGCGCAACTCCGCGGCCTGCCGGTCCACGCGGGCGCTGCGGTCCTCGGAGGGTGCCTTGGAGCGGGGGCGGCCGGCCGCGACGTAGGAGGTGACCTCGTCGCGTTCGTCGGCCAGGGAGTGGGCGAGGGTGAGCGCGTCCTGGGTGCGGGCGGCGAGCGTCACCAGTTCCTGGGAGTCGCCGACGTCCCCGGAGGCGGTCAGCAGCGCGGGCACGCCCGCCCCGGCCACGGCGGCGGCCACCACCGCGACGGCGACGATCAGCCGGGTGCGCACATGGGTGGGGCGGCCGGTGCCCACGGGGGTCTGCGGGACGGTCCCCGCGGGGGCCGGCTGACTGCCTGTGCGCCGAGGCCGCTTTTTCTGCACCGGTGCTCGCATTCTCGAACTCGTCTACCCAGGGGCCCGGGTGGTGCCCCGTCACTTCGGGGCCAAGTGGTGCGTTCACCCGGTTCGTACGGTTCCCGACCCTCCCAGCGCCGGTGGGCAGTGGTCGCGCATCACCTGACCCGCCACCCGAAGGAGTGAACATCGGAGGGGAGTTGGCGGGCAAGTTCCTCCGGCGTGTGCCCGGCTCGCGTGCGGCGGGCCGGTTGGACGCGCGCGGCAGGCTTTGGCAGTATTCGCCACCACGTCTTCCCGGAGTGCCTCATTCCAGCCCAAACCAGGCGGCTGACCTGCGAGGTCGCGGGAATTCCCCGACGCCCGCGGTCCGCGGCGGACCGTGTGAAGGGGTCGTGCAGACTGACCGGGTGCGTACTGATCTCGTTTCGGAACCCGGCGACGCGACCCGCCCCAACGAGGACTTCGCCGGTGTCGGACTACCCGCCTGCGGACAGGGCGGTTGCGTGGTCGTCCTGGACGGAGTGACACCGCCGCGCGACGGGGCGGGCTGTCTGCACTCCGTGCCCTGGTTCACCGCGCGGCTGGGCGGCGCGCTGACCGAACTGACCGTTTCCAGCCGAGATCTGACGCTGCCGGAGATTCTCGCGCGGGCGGTTCGGCGCACCGCCGAGGCGCACGCGGACACCTGTGACCTTTCTCACCCCCGGACGCCCCAGGCAACCGTCGCGCTGGCCCGCTGGTCCGCCGCCGAGGTCGAGTACCTGGTGCTGTCGGACGCGGCGCTGCTGCTGCGGGGGCCCGACGGGACGGTGACCCCGGTGCTGGACGACCGGCTCGCCCGGCTCCCCCGCTCCGCGCTGGTCTCGGACGCGCTGATCGACGCCCGTCTGCGCAACAAGGAGGGCGGGTTCTTCACGGCCGCCGCCGACCCCGCCGTGGCCGCCCGCGCGGTCACCGGTGTGCTGCCCCGGCGCGAGGTGCGGGCGCTGGCCGCGCTGACGGACGGCGCGACCCGCTGGACGGAGATGTTCCGCGAGGGGGACTGGGCGGCCCTGTTCGACGTGGTCGCCAAGGAGGGCGCCCGGTCGCTGGTCGAGCGGGTGCGCGGGCTGGAGGCGGCGGACCGGGAGCGGCGGGCCTTCCTGGGGCGGGGCAAGACGCACGACGACGCGACGGTGGTGTACGCGCGGCTGTGAGCCGCTATTTCGCCATGACGTCGTTCAGCTCGTGCAGCAGCCGGGCCAGTTCGGCGACCTCGCGGCGGTCCCAGTGGGCGAGTTCGCGCACGTAGCGGGCGCGGCGGGCCTCGCGGACGGTGCCGACGCGGCGGCGGCCCTCCTCGGTGAGGGTGACCAGCCAGGCGCGGCCGTCGGCCGGGTCGGGTTCGCGGGCGATCAGGCCCAGTTCCTCCAGGGCGCGCAGCTGCCGGGACATGGTGGCCTTGCCGACCCCGATGTAGGCGGCGAGTTCGGTGGCCCGCCGGCCGCCCTGTTCGTCCAGCCGGATGAGCAGGCCGTAGGCGGAGGACTCCAGGTCGGGGTGGACCTCCCGGGCCATCTCGGCCTGGTTGGCCCGGGCGCGCCGCAGCAGCACGGTCAACTCGCGTTCCAGCGACAGGAATTCCTGGTCTGCACCACTGGGCGTCACCTGGCAGGCGGCGCCCGGTCCACCGCTGTTTCTGTCCTCGTGCACGTCAGCACCCCTGATCGGTTTCGCAGTCCTGAAAGTTTCTGTCACACGTCGTCATTGCCGCAGCTCCGTCAGTATTTCGCAGGCATAGACCAACGGCGTCGTCCGGACCCCCTTCCACGCCGTCATCTACGTGCGTAGCTTCTTTACCACGCCATTAATGGCATGCCCACGCCCAGTGGGCCGGCGGTCACCCCCCACGATCCCCACATCGCTCCCCCACTCCCCATCCCGGAGGCACGCCATGACCGTGCTCAGACCCGGTCCCACCCGTCGTACCCGCCCGCTCCGTCCGCGCGCCCTCGCCGTCCTGGTCACGGCCCTGCTCGCGGCGCTCTCCCTCGCCCTCCCGCCCGCCTCGGCCCAGGCCGCGAGCACGCCCGCCCGCGGCTCCGCCTACCTGGGCATGGGCGTCCTCGCCCACGACGGCCGAAGCGGCACCCCCAGCACCGGCAACGCCACCCAGACCGAGGGCGTGGACGTCTCCGGCCACCAGGGCAACGTCGCCTGGTCCACGCTGTGGAACAGCGGCGTCCGCTGGGCGTACACGAAGGCGACGGAAGGCACGTACTACACGAACCCGTACTTCGCCCAGCAGTACAACGGCTCCTACAACGTGGGCATGATCCGCGGCGCCTACCACTTCGCCACCCCGGACACCACCAGCGGCGCCACCCAGGCCAACTACTTCGTCGACCACGGCGGCGGCTGGTCCAGGGACGGCAAGACCCTGCCCGGCGCCCTGGACATCGAGTGGAACCCGTACGGCGCCGCCTGCTACGGCAAGACCGCGAGCCAGATGGTCGGCTGGATCGCCGACTTCCTCAACACCTACAAGGCGCGCACCGGGCGGTACGCCGTGATCTACACGGCCACCAGCTGGTGGACCCAGTGCACCGGCAACTACGGCGGTTTCGCGGTGAACAACCCGCTGTGGATCGCCCGCTACGCCTCGGACCCGGGGACGCTGCCGGCCGGGTGGTCGTTCTACACGATGTGGCAGTACACCTCCTCCGGCCCGACGGTCGGGGACCACGACAAGTTCAACGGCGCCCTGGACCGGGTCCAGGCCCTGGCCAACGGCTGAGACGACGGCCGGCCGCGAGCGGGTGCGGCCGCGGCGCGCGGGCCCGGCGGGCGTGGGCCGTTCTCCCCGGCCCGCGCCCTGCGTTGGTGCTCCGCGCCACCCGGGATCATGCTGGTCAGGAGAGCCTGCCGAGCAAGGGCGAGATGAGCGGCGATGGAGCGACCAGCGACGTACACGGCCACGGCCACCATCGATGAGCGGGGCATCCTGACCGGCTGGAGCGACGGCGCGCGGCGGCTGCTCGGCTACGACTCCCCGGCGGTGGTCGGCCGGCCCGCCGCCGCGCTGCTCGCCACCGACCCCGCCGGCGCCCGCCGGACCCTGGCCGGCCGCGGCCGCTGGCACGGCACCGTCCCGTTGCGCCACCAGGACGGCCGGCGCCTGGAGCTGGACGTCCTCGCCCACCGCCGCACCTCCCCCGCCGGACGCACCGACTGGCTCGTGGTGAGCGCGGTGACCACCCGGCCGCAGCCGCCCCGGGGCGACCCCCTGGAGGAGTGGACCTTCCTCCAGTCGCCCTTTCCGCTGGCCGTCTTCGACCCGGACCTGCGCCTGCTGCGGGCCAACCGCCGGCTGGAGCACGCCCTCGCCCTGCCCGAGGCCGCCATGCGCGGGCTGTGCCTGACCCACATCGTGCCCGGCGCCGCCGGCGAGGAGGCCGAGCGGTCCATGCGGGCGGCGCTGGAGTCCGGCCGGCCGCAGGAGGCGCACGGCCGGCTCGGCCCGGACCTCGGCCGCACCGCCGTCCTGACCCCGCTGAAGGACGCCGACGGCCGGGTACGCGCCGTCTGCCTGTCCGTGTCGCGGCCGGCCCCGGACGCGGCCGGCGGGCCGGGCCCGGCGGACGAGACCGGGCCGCCCACCGCGGCGGTGGCGGACCAGGTCCTGGCCGCCCGGGAACTCGCCAAGGTCACGGTCCCCCGGCTGGCCGACGTCATGGCGGTCGACCTGCTGGACCGCCCGCGCTCCGGCGGCGCGGCCGGCGGCCCGCAGCCGGGGCGGGCCGTGCTGCGCCGGGCCGCCCTGCGCGCGGTCCCGGACGACGGCGGGACCGCCCGTGGCACCTGCGTCGGCGAGGCGGTCGTCTGCCCGGCCGGCTCGCCGCCCGCCCGCTGCCTGGCGACGGCCCGCCCGCTGCTGTACGACACGGCGGAACCGGGCATCGCCGAGTGGGCGGCGCTGGACCCGTGCGCCGGGTGGCTGCGCGCGTCCGGCACGCGGTCCCTGCTGGTGGTGCCGCTGGTCGCCGGGAGCGGCACGCTCGGTGTGGCCCTGTTCGGCCGTACCCGGCGGCGGGAGTCCTTCGGGCCGGAGGACGTACGGCTCGCCGAGGAGTTCGCCGCCAAGGCCGCCGCCTGCATCGAACAGGCCCGCGCCGAGGCCCCGGCCCGGGGTACCGCGCCCCTGCGGCACGGCCTGCTCCCGCACCCGCTGCCCGACCAGGCCGCCCTGGAGATCACCACCCGCTGTCTGCCGGCCGCCGCCGGTGCGGGCGGCGACTGGTTCGACGTGATCCCGCTGTCGGGGGCGCGGGTGGCGCTCGTCGCGGGTGACGTGGCGGGTCGCGGCTTCCGCGCCTCGGCCACCGTGGGCCGGCTGCGCACGGCGGTGCGCACCCTGGCCGACGTGGACCTGCCCGCCGACGAGCTGCTCGCCCACCTGGACGACCTGGTACTGCGGCTGGCCGCCGACGAGAGCAGCGCGGACCCGGCCACCGAGACCGCCGGCGGCATCGGCACCACCTGCCTGTACGCCGTCTACGACCCGGTCTCGCGCCGGTGCGCCGCGGCCCGGGCCGGGCATCCGCCGCCCGCCGTGGTGACCCCCGACGGCGCCGTCCGCCTCCTCGACGTGCCCGCCGGGCCGCCGCTGGGAATGGGCGGACCGCCCTTCGAGGCGGTCGAGACGGAGCTGCCCGAGGGCAGCCTGCTGGCGCTGTGCGCGAACGGACCGTCCGAGCCCCACGGCCACGCCGTCGGACGGGCCCTGGACGGGGTGTACGGCGCGCCGGACCGTCCGGCGCCGTCGCTGGACTCGGTGTGCGACCGGGTCATCACCGAGCTGGCCGGACACCGCCCGGACGACCACCACGCCCTGCTGCTCGCCCGTACCCGGGCCCTGCGCGGGGACCGGGTGGCCTGCTGGGAGCTGGAGCACGAGCCGACGGTCGTCTCCCGGGCCCGCCGGTACGTGGGGGACCAGCTGTCCGCCTGGGGCCTGGAGGAGGCCGCGTACACCACCGAGCTGATCGTCAGCGAACTGGTCACCAACGCCATCCGCTACGGCGGCCCGCCCGTGCGGCTCCGGCTGCTGCGCCCGGGCTCGCGCCTGATCTGCGAGGTCTACGACGCCGGCGGCAGCACCCCGCACATGCGCCGGGCCCGGATCTTCGACGAGGGCGGCCGGGGCCTGCTGCTGGTCGCGCAGCTCGCCGAGCGCTGGGGCACCCGGCACGAGCGGACCGGCAAGACGGTGTGGGCGGAGCAGACCCCGGACGCGCAGACCCCGGACGCGCTCTGAGGACGCTCCGGGAAGGAGACGCCGGCCCCGGGGCGCGGCAGAGGCCCGGGCAGCCCCTCGCGGGACCCGGGCCTCGCCTTTCCCGCGGCGTCCGTCACGCCGCCACGGGAACCGCCGGCTCCGCGCCGGTGGCGGCCGGCGCGAGCGCCAGCTCCAGCACCTGGCGCACGTCGGTGACGGTGTGGACGTCGAGCTTGTCCAGCACCTCGGCCGGCACGTCGTCCAGGTCGGGCTCGTTGCGCTTGGGGATGATCACGGTGGTCACCCCGGCGCGGTGGGCGGCGAGCAGCTTCTGCTTCACACCGCCGATGGGCAGCACACGGCCGGTCAGCGAGACCTCGCCGGTCATCGCCACGTCCGTGCGGACCAGCCGGCCGGAGAGCAGCGAGGCGAGGGCCGTGGTCATCGTGATGCCCGCGCTCGGGCCGTCCTTGGGCACCGCGCCCGCCGGGAAGTGGATGTGCACGCCCCGGTCCTTCAGGTCGGCCACCGGCAGCTCCAGTTCGGCGCCGTGGCTGCGCAGGAAGCTCAGCGCGATCTGCGCCGACTCCTTCATCACGTCACCCAGCTGGCCGGTGAGGGTCAGGCCCGCCGCGCCCGTCTCCGGGTCGGCCAGGGACGCCTCCACGTAGAGCACGTCGCCGCCGGCACCGGTGACCGCGAGTCCGGTCGCCACGCCGGGCACCGCCGTACGGCGCTCGGCCGGATCCTGGGCGGACTCGGGCACGTGGTGCGGCCGGCCGATCAGGTCGCGCAGATCGCCGTCGGTGACGGTGAACGGCAGCTCCCGCTCGCCCAGTTCGTGCCGGGCGGCGATCTTGCGGAGCAGGCGCGCGATCGAGCGCTCCAGGGTGCGCACGCCGGCCTCGCGCGTGTACTCGCCGGCCAGCTTGCGCAGGGCGCTCTCGTCCAGGGTGACCTCGCCGCGGTCCAGGCCGGCCCGCTCCAGCTGGCGCGGGAGCAGGTGGTCACGGGCGATGACGACCTTCTCGTCCTCGGTGTAGCCGTCCAGCCGGACGATCTCCATGCGGTCGGCGAGGGCCTCCGGGATGGCCTCCAGGACGTTGGCGGTGGCGAGGAAGACCACGTCGGAGAGGTCCAGCTCGACCTCCAGGTAGTGGTCGCGGAAGGTGTGGTTCTGCGCCGGGTCGAGGACTTCGAGCAGGGCGGCGGCCGGGTCGCCCCGGAAGTCGGAGCCCACCTTGTCGATCTCGTCCAGCAGGACCACCGGGTTCATCGACCCGGCCTCCTTGATCGCGCGCACGATCCGGCCGGGCAGCGCACCGACGTACGTACGGCGGTGGCCGCGGATCTCGGCCTCGTCGCGGACGCCGCCGAGGGCGACCCGGACGAACGTGCGGCCCATGGCGTGCGCGACGGACTCGCCGAGGCTGGTCTTGCCGACGCCGGGCGGGCCGACGAGGGCCAGCACCGCGCCGCCGCGCCGCCCGCCGATGACGCCCATGCCCCGGTCGGTGCGTCGCTTGCGCACGGCCAGGTACTCGATGATGCGTTCCTTGACGTCCTCCAGGCCCGCGTGCTCGGCGTCCAGCACGGCCCGGGCGCCCCGGATGTCGTACGCGGAAGCGCTGTCATCGGTTCGCTCGTTCCACGGCATCTCCAGGACGGTGTCCAGCCAGGTGCGGATCCAGGAGCCCTCGGGCGACTGGTCGGAGGCGCGCTCCAGCTTGTCGACCTCCTTCAGGGCGGCCTCGCGGACCTTCTCCGGCAGGTCGGCGGCCTCCACGCGGGCGCGGTAGTCGTCGGACTCCTCACCCTCCTTCTCGCCGTTCAGCTCGCGCAGTTCCTTGCGGACGGCCTCCAGCTGACGACGCAGCAGGAACTCGCGCTGCTGCTTGTCGACGCCTTCCTGGACGTCCTTGGCGATGGTCTCGGCCACCTCCTGCTCGGCGAGGTGGTCGCGCAGCTGCTGGGTGGCGAGGCGGAGGCGGGCCACCGGGTCGGCGGTCTCCAGCAGTTCGACCTTCTGCTCGGTGGACAGGAAGGGCGAGTAGCCGGAGTTGTCGGCCAGCGCGGAGACGTCGTCGATGGCCTGGACGCGGTCCACGACCTGCCAGGCGCCGCGCTTGCGCAGCCAGGCGGTGGCGAGCGCCTTGTACTCCTTGACCAGTTCGGCGACCTGACCCGGCAGCGGCTCCGGCACGCTCTCCTCGACGCCGGCGCCCTCCACCCAGAGCGCGGCGCCCGGTCCGGTGGTGCCGGCGCCGATGCGGACCCGGCTCCGGCCGCGGACCAGGGCCCCGGGGTCACCGTCGGCCAGCCGGCCGACCTGCTCCACCGTGCCGAGGACGCCGGTCTTGGCGTACGTGCCGTCGACGCGCGGCACCAGCAGCACCTTGGGCTTGCCGGGTTCGGAACGGGCGGCGGCCTGCGCGGCCTCCACCGCGGCCCGCACCTCGGCGTCGCTCAGGTCCAGCGGAACCACCATGCCGGGCAGTACGACCTCGTCGTCGAGCGGCAGCACGGGCAGGGTCAGCGTGAACGCCGGTGACTCAGCAGCCATGATCTCCCCTTAGGCAGTCAACTTGAGCTATGCCGACTCAATGTTCTGGCGTCGCCGATTGTTCCCGGACCCTTGTTCGCTCTGAGCGATCACTTGCTCCCGTCGGCGTACGCCCGCCCTCCCTCGGGGGCGGGGACCGTACCGGCCGGAGACGGTGTGGCCGGAGAGGCGTTCGCCGCGGGCCCAGGTGTGCCGGGTGCCACGGTGCGGCGCTCCTCGCGTTCCGGGCCCCGCCCTTCGCGCCCGGTGCGCCGCCGCCCCCGACCGGCACCACGCGCACGCCGGTTCACGGCGGCCTCCGGCCCGCCGGCGCCTGCCGTCCGCCGAGCGCTTCGCATCCGCCGGGCGCCCCAAGGCTCCCGCCCGGGGCCACTCGTCCGTGGGCGTCCTGCCCAATTCCCGTGACCATCCGGCCCTGTTCGAGCAGGATGGGGGACATGACTGCCGTGTACGACACTCCCGTGGTCCTGGACCGACGCGAAGGCCCGTACGGCGAGGTGGTGCTGCGCAGACACGGTGCGCTTCTGCAGATCATCGCCAACGGCTGCTTCCTGATGGACACCTCCGACGGGCGCTCGGAGCGGCTGCTGATCGACGCCGCCCGCGACGCGCTGGCCGGACGGCCCGCCCCGGCGGTGCTGATCGGCGGGCTGGGCGTGGGCTTCTCGCTCGCACACGCCGCCGCCGACCCGGCATGGGGGCGGATCACCGTGGTGGAGCGCGAGGGCGCCGTCATCGACTGGCACCGGGACGGCCCGCTCGCCGAGATCTCCGCCGGCGCCCTCGCCGACCCCCGCACCGCGATCGTCCGAGCCGATCTCGTGGCGTACGTCAATGAGACTTCCGACACGTTCGACGCGCTGTGCCTCGACATCGACAACGGCCCCGGCTGGACCGTCACCGAGGACAACGACAGCCTCTATTCGCCGGCCGGACTCGCCGCCTGCGCAAGGGTGTTGAGGCCCGGCGGAGTACTCGCGGTGTGGTCCGCCGAACCCTCTCCGGAATTTGAAGGAACCTTGCGGAATGCCGGGTTCCAGCAGGTGCGTACCGAAGAGGTGCCCGTTGCCCGGGGCGTTCCCGACGCCGTCCACCTCGCCGTCCGACCTGGATAGCGACAGCGCGGTGAGTCCCCGTAATGTGCTGCCCTGACGCGGATCTTTCAAGCGTCTGACGCAGACATGGGATCACCCCACGGATTCCGGAAAGCAACACAACAGGGGCGGGCGATGGAGCAGACACACACCTCCCAGAGCGGCGCGGCGACGACCACCCCGGGCGCACAGCGCCGGGTGCTGGTCGTCGAGGACGACCCCACGATCGTCGACGCCATCGCGGCCCGGCTCCGTGCCGAGGGATTTCTGGTGCAGACGGCGGCCGACGGTCCGGCCGCCGTCGACACGGCCGAGGCCTGGCAGCCCGATCTGCTGATCCTCGACATCATGCTGCCCGGCTTCGACGGGCTGGAGGTGTGCCGGCGGGTGCAGGCCCAGCGGCCGGTGCCGGTGCTGATGCTGACCGCGCGGGACGACGAGACGGACATGCTGGTCGGGCTCGGCGTGGGCGCCGACGACTACATGACCAAGCCGTTCTCCATGCGTGAGCTGGCGGCCCGGGTGCACGTGCTGCTGCGCCGGGTGGAGCGGGCCGCGCTGGCCGCCGCCACCCCCCGCACCGGCATCCTGCGCCTCGGCGAGCTGGAGATCGACCACGCCCAGCGCCGGGTGCGGGTGAAGTCCGAGGACGTCCACCTGACGCCCACCGAGTTCGACCTGCTGGTGTGCCTGGCGAACACCCCGCGCGCGGTGCTCTCCCGGGAGCAGCTGCTGGCCGAGGTGTGGGACTGGGCGGACGCCTCCGGCACCCGCACGGTCGACAGCCACATCAAGGCGCTGCGCCGCAAGATCGGCGCCGAGCGGATCCGGACCGTGCACGGCGTGGGCTACGCGCTGGAGACACCGACCCCGTGAGCGGCAGCGGGCGCCAGGCCGCACGGAGGAGCCCCGGGACCCTCGGCGAGGAACCCTGGGGCGGCGTACGCCCGTTCTCGATCAAGACCAAGCTGGGCGCGCTGGTCGTCATCGCGGTGCTGATCACCACCGGGCTGTCGCTCGTCGCGGTGCACACCCAGACGGAGCTGCGCTTCATCACGGTCTTCTCGATGATCGCCACCCTGCTCATCACCCAGTTCGTGGCGCACTCGCTGACCATGCCGCTGGACGAGATGAACACGGTGGCCCGCTCCATCTCGCAGGGCGACTACACGCGCCGGGTGCGGGAGAGCCGCCGCGACGAACTCGGCGATCTGGCCCAGACGATCAACGTCATGGCCGACGAGCTGGAGGCCCAGGACAACCAGCGCAAGGAGCTGGTGGCGAACGTCTCGCACGAGCTGCGCACCCCGATCGCCGGCCTGCGCGCGGTGCTGGAGAACATCGTCGACGGGGTCACCGAGGCCGATCCGGAGACCATGCGGACGGCCCTGAAGCAGACCGAGCGGCTGGGCCGCCTGGTGGAGACCCTGCTGGACCTGTCCCGGCTCGACAACGGCGTGGTGCCGCTGAAGGCACGCCGCTTCGAGGTGTGGCCGTACCTCTCGGGCGTGTTGAAGGAGGCCAACATGGTCGCCTCCGTGCGCGCGGGCATCGCCTCCGGTTCGGGCAGCCACACCCGCACGGACGTCCATCTGCACCTGGACGTCTCGCCGCCGGAGCTGACCGCGCACGCGGACCCCGAGCGCATCCACCAGGTCGTCGCCAACCTGATCGACAACGCGGTCAAGCACAGCCCGCCGCACGGCCGGGTGAGCGTGAAGGCGCGGCGCGGACCGCAGCCGGAGTCGCTGGTGCTGGAGGTCCTGGACGAGGGCCCCGGCATCCCCCGGTCCGAATGGCACCGGGTGTTCGAGCGGTTCAACCGGGGTGCGGTCACCCGGCCGCACGGTCCGGGCAGCGACGGCGGGACCGGGCTCGGGCTGGCGATCGCCCGCTGGGCGGTGGATCTGCACGGCGGCCGGATCGGGGTGGCCGAATCCGAGCGTGGCTGCCGGATCATCGTCACTCTTCCGGGACTGACTTCGTCGGCCGGTTGACATAGGGTCCGCACCGGAAGCACAAGATCCACGACGGTCCCCGGCGAGTTCGCGCGGCAGGACACGTGTGATCGGCGCAGGCCCGGGCACCCGCCTGACGACGGCGGCGGCGGGCCCCGCCGGTGCACCCTCCCCTGTGCGGAACCACGCTTGTTTCCCGCCATATCAAGCCCCGAAACAAGATTTCCGATGTGACTTACACGACGATGACCTTGCTCGACCTGACCTTCCCGGCCAGGGAGGCGTAGCCTTTATTCCCGCTGTCCATCACCTTGTGAAGCGGAAGAGGGCGGTTGCCGCCGTGTCGCCACAGTCCCCCAGTAACTCATCGAGCATCTCCACCGACGACCAAGCCGGGAAGAACCCCGCAGCCGCGTTCGGTGCGAACGAATGGCTCGTCGACGAGATCTATCAGCAGTACCTCCAGGACCCGAACTCCGTAGACCGCGCCTGGTGGGACTTCTTCGCCGATTACAAGCCGGGGGCTCCTGCCACCCCGGCCCCGGCGGGTGCTGCGGCCACGGGGGCCGCAGAGACCACCACGGCCCCGCAGGCACCCGCGGCCCCGGCCCCCCGGGCCGCCGCCCCGGCCCCGCAGCCCGCCGCGGCTCCCGCCCCGGCCCCGGCCCCCGCGGCCCCGGCCGCTCCCGCGGCGAAGGCCGCCCCGGCCAAGCCGGCGCAACCCGCACAGGCGCCCGCTCAGCCGAAGGCCAAGCCCGAACCGGCGAAGCAGGCCCCCGAGGGTCCCGAGCTGGTCACGCTGCGCGGCCCGTCCGCCGCCGTGGCGAAGAACATGGACGCCTCGCTGGAGATGCCGACCGCCACCTCGGTCCGCGCCGTCCCGGTGAAGCTGCTGTTCGACAACCGGATCGTCATCAACAACCACCTCAAGCGCGCCCGCGGCGGGAAGATCTCCTTCACGCACATCATCGGGTACGCGATGGTGCAGGCCATCAAGGCCATGCCGTCGATGAACTGGTCCTACGGCGTCAAGGACGGCAAGCCGACCCTGATCAAGCCGGCGCACGTCAACCTCGGCCTGGCCATCGACCTGGTCAAGCCCAACGGTGACCGCCAGCTCGTCGTGGCCGCCATCAAGAAGGCCGAGACGCTGAACTTCTTCGAGTTCTGGCAGGCCTACGAGGACATCGTCCGCCGCGCCCGCGACGGCAAGCTGACGATGGACGACTTCTCCGGTGTCACGGTCTCCCTGACCAACCCCGGCGGCCTCGGCACCGTCCACTCCGTGCCGCGCCTGATGCCCGGCCAGTCCGTGATCATGGGCGTCGGCTCCATGGACTACCCGGCGGAGTTCCAGGGCACCAGCCAGGACACCCTGAACAAGCTCGGCGTCTCCAAGGTCATGACGCTCACGTCGACCTACGACCACCGGGTCATCCAGGGCGCCGCCTCCGGCGAGTTCCTGCGCCAGGTCGCCAACCTGCTGCTCGGCGAGAACGGCTTCTACGACGACATCTTCGAGGCGCTGCGCATCCCCTACGAGCCGGTCCGCTGGCTCAAGGACATCGACGCCAGCCACGACGACGACGTCACCAAGGCCGCCCGCGTCTTCGAGCTGATCCACTCCTACCGGGTCCGCGGCCACGTCATGGCCGACACCGACCCGCTGGAGTACAAGCAGCGCAAGCACCCGGACCTGGACATCGTCGAGCACGGGCTCACCCTGTGGGACCTGGAGCGCGAGTTCGCCGTCGGCGGCTTCGCCGGCAAGTCGATGATGAAGCTGCGCGACATCCTCGGTGTGCTGCGCGACTCGTACTGCCGCACCACCGGCATCGAGTTCATGCACATCCAGGACCCCAAGCAGCGCAAGTGGATCCAGGACCGGGTGGAGCGCCCGCACTCCAAGATGGAGCGCGAGGAGCAGCTGCGCATCCTGCGCCGGCTGAACGCCGCCGAGGCGTTCGAAACCTTCCTGCAGACGAAGTACGTCGGCCAGAAGCGCTTCTCCCTGGAGGGCGGCGAGTCCGTCATCCCGCTGCTGGACGCGGTGATCGACTCCGCGGCCGAGTCCCGCCTGGACGAGGTCGTCATCGGCATGGCCCACCGCGGCCGGCTGAACGTTCTGGCCAACATCGTCGGCAAGTCGTACGCGCAGATCTTCCGCGAGTTCGAGGGCAACCTCGACCCGAAGTCGATGCACGGCTCCGGCGACGTGAAGTACCACCTGGGCGCCGAGGGCACCTTCACCGGCCTGGACGGCGAGCAGATCAAGGTCTCGCTGGTCGCCAACCCCTCCCACCTGGAGGCCGTCGACCCGGTCCTGGAGGGTGTCGCCCGCGCCAAGCAGGACATCATCAACAAGGGCGGCACGGACTTCACGGTGCTGCCGGTGGCGATCCACGGCGACGCGGCCTTCGCGGGCCAGGGCGTGGTGGCCGAGACCCTGAACATGTCGCAGCTGCGCGGCTACCGCACCGGCGGCACGGTCCACATCGTCATCAACAACCAGGTCGGCTTCACCGCGGCCCCCGAGTCCTCGCGTTCCTCCATGTACGCGACGGACGTGGCCCGCATGATCGAGGCCCCGATCTTCCACGTCAACGGCGACGACCCCGAGGCCGTCGTGCGCGTGGCGCGGCTCGCCTTCGAGTTCCGCCAGGCCTTCAACAAGGACGTGGTGATCGACCTCATCTGCTACCGCCGCCGCGGTCACAACGAGTCGGACAACCCGGCCTTCACCCAGCCGCTGATGTACGACCTGATCGACAAGAAGCGCTCGGTGCGCAAGCTGTACACCGAGTCCCTGATCGGTCGCGGCGACATCACCCTGGAAGAGGCCGAGCAGGCCCTCCAGGACTACCAGGGCCAGCTGGAGAAGGTCTTCACCGAGGTCCGCGAGGCCACCTCGCAGCCGGCCGCCGGGGACGTCCAGGCGCCCCAGGACGGCTTCCCGGTCGCGGTCCCGACCGCGGTCTCCACCGAGGTCGTCAAGCGGATCGCCGAGTCCCAGGTCAACATCCCCGACAACATCACCGTCCACCCGCGGCTGCTGCCGCAGCTCCAGCGCCGGGCGGCGATGGTCGAGGACGGCACGATCGACTGGGGCATGGGCGAGACCCTCGCCATCGGCTCCCTGCTGCTGGAGGGCACCCCGGTCCGGCTGGCCGGCCAGGACTCCCAGCGCGGCACCTTCGGCCAGCGCCACGCGGTGCTGATCGACCGGGAGACCGGCGAGGAGTACACCCCGCTGCAGTACCTCGCCGAGGACCAGGCGCGGCTGAACGTCTACAACTCACTGCTGTCCGAGTACGCGGCGATGGGCTTCGAGTACGGCTACTCGCTGGCCCGCCCGGACGCGCTGGTGATGTGGGAGGCCCAGTTCGGCGACTTCGTCAACGGCGCGCAGACGGTCGTCGACGAGTTCATCTCGTCGGCGGAGCAGAAGTGGAGCCAGACCTCCGGCGTCGTCCTGCTGCTCCCGCACGGCTACGAGGGCCAGGGCCCGGACCACTCCTCCGCGCGCCCCGAGCGGTTCCTCCAGCTGTGCGCGCAGAACAACATGACGGTCGCCATGCCGACCTCGCCGTCGAACTACTTCCACCTCCTGCGGTGGCAGGTGCACAACCCGCACCACAAGCCGCTGGTCGTCTTCACCCCGAAGTCGATGCTGCGCCTGAAGGCCGCCGCGTCGAAGGCGGAGGAGTTCACGAACGGCCAGTTCCGCCCGGTCATCGGCGACAGCACGGTCGACCCGGCCGCGGTCCGCAAGGTCGTCTTCTGCGCCGGCAAGGTCTACTACGACCTGGAGGCCGAGCGGCAGAAGCGGGGCGCCACGGACACGGCGATCATCCGCATCGAGCGGCTGTACCCGCTGCCGGGTGACGAGCTCCAGGCGGAGGTCAACAAGTACCCGAACGCCGAGAAGTACCTGTGGGCCCAGGAAGAGCCGGCGAACCAGGGTGCCTGGCCGTTCATCGCGCTCAACCTGATCGACCACCTGGACCTGGCGGTCGGCGCGGACATCCCGGCCGGCGAGCGGCTGCGGCGCATCTCGCGTCCGCACTCCTCGTCCCCGGCGGTGGGTTCCGCGAAGCGGCACCAGGCCGAGCAGGAGCAGCTGGTGCGTGAGGTGTTCGAGGCGTAAGCCTCCCGGAAAAGGGCCCGGTACCGAGTTCGCGCTCGGTACCGGGCCCTTTCGCCTGCCCGGCGGGGTCTTCTCGTCCCCCGGCCTACTCGTCGTCCTCGTCGTCGAGCCGGGCGAGCCAGGTGGCCAGCCGCTCCACGGGCACCTCGAAGTCCGGGTTCAGGTCCACGAACGTGCGCAACTGCTCGGCGAGCCACTCGAAGGTGACCTCTTCCTCGCCACGCCGCTTCTCCAGCTCCTCGATACCGCGGTCGGTGAAGTACATAGGGGCTACGTCTCCTGCGTGAACATCCAGCCTGGCAACTCTCCCCACCAGCGTATGCCGCCGCCGACGCGCCCCGGACCCGGGCGGCCGCGCGCAGGGCCCCCTCCCCACGCCGGCGCATCCTCCTCGAAAGAGTGTCTTGACTTCACCGCACCGAGATATATCGTGTTTGGAAGGGAACGCGATATGGCGTGTCCTTCGCCGCATCAGTCGCCGCGCCCCGGCCCAGGAGGTCCCATGTCCGAGTGGTCCGTCACCGCACCCCAGAAGCTGGCCTTCGACAGCCCCGTGCGGAATCTCCGGGTCCGCGTCGTCGACGGCATGGTGAACGTCGTCGGCACGGAGGAGGACTCGGCGCGACTGGAGGTGACGCACCTGCAGGGGCCGCCCCTGGTGGTCACCCGGAACGGCTCCACGCTGACCGTGACCTACGAGGACCTGCCCTGGAAGGGCTTCCTCAAGTGGCTCGACCGCGGGGGCCGGCGGCGCAGCGCGGTGGTGTCGCTCGCGGTCCCGGCCGGCACGCGCGTGGAGGTGGGCGTGGTGGGCGCCGGCGCGGTCGTCTCGGGCATCCGGGGCTCCGCGGTGATCAGGGGGGTGAACGGCGACACCACCCTGGTCGGCGTGTCGGGACCGGTCCGCGCGGAGACCGTCTCGGGAAGCCTGGAGGCCCAGGCGGTCACCGGGGACCTGACGTTCCACTCGGTCTCCGGAGACCTCACCGTCGTGGCGGGCTCCGGCCCCTCCGTGCGCGCCGACACCGTCAGCGGCTCGCTGATCGTCGACCTGGACCCGGACGGCCCCACGAACGTCGGTCTGACCAGCGTCTCCGGCGAGATCGCGATCCGTCTGCCGCACCCGGCGGACGCCGAGGTGGAGGCGAACACCGCGAGCGGCGTGGTCTCCATCGCCTTCGAGGAGCTGAGGGTGCGCGGCCGGTGGGGCGCGCACAAGATCACCGGCCGGCTCGGCGCGGGCACGGGCAGACTACGGGCCACCACGGTCTCGGGCTCGATAGCCCTGCTGCGCCGCCCGCCCCGGGACGAGGAGGAGAACGCCTCCTGGCAGGCCGGCCCGCCGCGACCGCCGGAGCCCGACACCACCACGGTCACCGTCACGGTCACCGACCCGGATGACCGGACGGCACCCCACCCGGCCGATCGCCCCCCGGCCGCGACGGGAGACAATTCCGTCTCCGGCCAGGACGCCGCCGCCACCGGCGCCCCGGCCGACGGCACGACCGACAAGAAGGTGCTCTGACATGCCTCCCGTCTTCGCCCACGGCCGCCTCCGCCTGTACCTGCTCAAGCTGCTCGACGAGGCCCCCCGCCACGGCTACGAGGTGATCAGGCTCCTGGAGGAACGCTTCCAGGGCCTCTACGCCCCCTCGGCGGGCACGGTCTACCCGCGCCTGGCCAAGCTGGAGTCGGAGGGCCTGGTCCGGCACACCACCGAGGGCGGCCGCAAGGTGTACGCCATCACCGACGCGGGCCGCGCCGAACTGGCCGACCGCAGCGGTGAACTGGCCGACCTGGAGCTGGAGATCCGCGAGTCCGTCGCGGAACTGGCCGCCGAGATAAGGGCCGACGTGCGGGGCGCGGCCGGCGACCTGCGCCGCGAGGTGCGCGCCGCCGCGTCCGGGGGCGACTTCGCCCAGGGGGAGTACGGCGAGCCGGGTGACAAGGAGGCGTGGCGGGCCGCCAAGGAGGAGATGCGCCGGGTCAAGCAGGAGTGGAAGGAGCAGGCCCGGCGCGCGAAGGACGAGAGCCGCCGGGCACGCGAGGAGGCCCAGCGGGCCCGCCGCCAGGCACAGGAAGCACAGGCACGGGCCCGGGCCCAGGCGCAGGAGGAGGTACAGCGCATCGCCCGGCGTGTCCAGGAACGCGTCCAGGACCACTTCACACGCGGCGACTGGCCAACCGGCCTCCGCGAGGGCCTAGCCGAACTGACGAAGGAATTCGGCGACTTCGGCAAGGAATGGACCAAGGACTGGGCCACGGACCCGTCCAGGCACTGGGCCACGGACCCGTCCAGGCACTGGGCCACGGACCCGTCCAAGGACTCCGGCAAGGACCGAGTGGGGGACCCGGGCAAGGACTGGGTGGGGGACTCCGCCAAGGACCGGGTGAGGGACCCGGGCAAGGACTGGGTGGGGGACTCCGCCAAGGACCGGGTGAGGGACCCGGGCAAGGACTCCGCCGAGGCCCCGGGCAAGGACCGGCCGGGCGCCGGCACGGACGCGGGCAAGGGCTTCGGCAAGGACTGGCCGGGCGTCAGCACGGGCCCGGGCAAGGTCCCGGGCGCGGACCGGCCGGGCGCCGGCACGGACCCTGGTAAGGGCTTCGGCAAGGGCCGGGCGGGCGCCGGCACAGAGCCGGGCAGCGACTTCGGCGACGATTGGACCACGGACCCGGGTAGGGGCCCGAGCAGGGGCCCAGGCAAGGGCCTGGGCATGGACCGGGACTTCCCCCGCACCTCCGAGGAGACGTCCGGGCCCACTCCGCCCACGGAACCGCATTACACCCCGGCCCCGGAGGGCTTCCCCGCCGAGTACGAACCGACCTGGGCCCACGAGACGCCCACCGGTGACCCGGCCCGCGACCTGGACCGCCTGCTGGACCGCTTCCGCGACGACATCCGCGACGCGGCCAGGGACAACGGCATCACCCCGGCCCAACTCCAGGAAGCCCGCCACCACCTCACCAAGGCCGCGGCCCACATCGCAGCGATCCTCCACCCCTGCAAGCGCTGACCCCAACGAGCCGCCCCCGGAGTCCCAAGCCCCACAGTCCCGCCCCCTCCCGGCAGCCAACCGAGCCGGCAAGCCCCATCCCAATCGAGCCGGACAGACGAACGAGTCCCCCAGCCGACCGAGTCGGGTGGGGGGCCGAAGTACCTCAGGAGTTGGTCAGCACGATCTTCCCGAACTGCTCACCCGACGCGAGCCGCTCGAAGCCCTCGCGCGCCCGGTCCAACGGCAGCTCCTCGTCGATCACCGGCCGTACCCCGGTCGCGGCACAGAAGGACAACAGGTCCTCCAGCTCGTCCTTGGTGCCCATCGTGGAGCCGACGACCTTCAGTTCGAGGAAGAAGATCCGCGTCAGCTCGGCATGCGAGGGCCGGTCCCCACTGGTCGCCCCGGAGATGACCAGCGTGCCGCCGGGCCGCAGCGACTTCACCGAGTGGGACCAGGTCGCGGCGCCCACGGTCTCGATGACGGCGTCCACCCGCTGCGGCAGCCGGGCCCCCGGTTCCACCGCCTCCACCGCGCCCAGCTCCACGGCCCGCTTCCGCTTCGCCTCGTCCCGGCTGGTGGCGAAGACCCGCAGCCCGGCCGCCTTGCCGAGGACGATCGCGGCCGTGGCGACACCCCCGCCCGCGCCCTGCACGAGGACCGAGTCCCCGGGCCGTACCCCGGCGTTGGTGAACAGCATCCGGTACGCCGTCAGCCAGGCCGTCGGCAGACAGGCGGCCTCGGCGAAGGACAGTTCCTTCGGCTTGGGCAGCACGTTCCAGGTCGGCACGGCGACCTGTTCGGCGAAGGTGCCCTGGTAGCGCTCGGTGAGGATGGAGCGCTGCTCGTGGGGGCCGACGCCGTGGCCGCTCTGGCCGATGACGGAGTGCAGGACGACCTCGTTGCCGTCCGCGTCGACACCGGCGGCATCGCAGCCGAGGATCATCGGCAGCCGGTCCTCCGGGAGGCCGACGCCCCGCAGGGACCAGAGGTCGTGGTGGTTGAGGGAGGCGGCGCGCACGGTGATGGTGCTCCAGCCGGGCCGGGCCTCGGGAGCCGGACGCTCCCCCAACTCAAGGCCGGTGAGCGGCTGGTCGCGGTCGATTCGGGCGGCGTAGACAGCGAACATGCAGCCGACGATAGGTGCGCGGCGCGGCCGGCGGAACCAGGCCCGCCTGTGACACATGCCCTCTTGCGCGACGGCACCCGCCCGGCGCAGGACCACCGGACACCACACCGCCCGGCCGCACCGCCGAAGGAGACCCGACCCGCCGGACAGCGCGTCCGAACGCCCTCCGACCGACGCTTCCCGGCCCTCCCGAACAGCCCTGCCGAACAGCCCTGCCGAACAGCCCTGCCGTTCAGCCCTCCCGGACAGCGCCCCCGACCGGCCCTCCCGACCGACAGAAAAACGGCCCCGCCCTTCCGGGCGGGTCCGTTCAGCGGGAGGTCACCGGCGGGCGACGCCCTCGGCGCGCGCGGCGGCCGCGACCGCCGCGGTGACGGCGGGAGCGACCCGCTCGTCGAACGGCGACGGGATCACGTAGTCGGCGGCGAGGTCGTCACCGACCACCGCGGCCAGCGCCTCCGCGGCGGCGATCTTCATCCCCTCCGTGATCCGCGTGGCCCGCACCTGGAGCGCGCCGGCGAAGATGCCGGGGAAGGCCAGCACGTTGTTGATCTGGTTGGGGAAGTCCGAGCGCCCGGTGGCGACGACCGCCGCGTACTTGTGCGCGACGTCGGGGTGCACCTCGGGGTTCGGGTTGGCCATCGCGAACACGAAGGCGCCCTCCGCCATGGAGGCCACGGCCTCCTCCGGGACCGTACCGCCGGAGACGCCGATGAAGACGTCCGCACCCGCCAGGGCGTTCTCCAGCGAGCCGGTGAGGCCGGCCTTGTTGGTGAATCCGGCCAGCTCGCGCTTGACCGGGGTCAGGTCGTCCCGGTCGGCCGACACCACACCCTTGCGGTCCGTCACCGCCACG
The DNA here is from genome assembly GCF_039532885.1 of Streptomyces nogalater. Classification (NCBI taxonomy): domain Bacteria; kingdom Bacillati; phylum Actinomycetota; class Actinomycetes; order Kitasatosporales; family Streptomycetaceae; genus Streptomyces; species Streptomyces nogalater. Next base: position 143,579 of record NZ_BAAASM010000019.1, read on the forward strand.
TCCCCGATGCCGGCCTCGACCAGCATCTTGGCGATGGCGACCCCGGCCGCGCCGGCGCCCGAGATGACGGCCCGCAGCTGCCCGATCTCGCGACCGCTCAGCCGCGCCGCGTTGCGCAGCGCAGCGAGCGTGACGACGGCCGTGCCGTGCTGGTCGTCGTGGAAGACCGGGATGTCCAGTCGCTCCTGGAGCCGGCGCTCGATCTCGAAGCACCGTGGGGCCGAGATGTCCTCCAGGTTCACTCCGCCGAAGGAGGGAGCGAGCCGGACGACGGTCTCCACGATGTCGTCGACGTCGGTGCAGTCGAGGGCGATCGGGACCGCGTCCACGCCACCGAACTGCTTGAACAGGATGGCCTTGCCCTCCATCACGGGGAGGGAGGCCTGGGGACCGATGTCCCCGAGCCCGAGCACGGCCGTACCGTCGGTGACGACGGCGACCACATTGGATTTCCACGTGTAGTCGTTGACCAGCTCGGGCTGTTCCGCGATCGCGGTGCACACGCGCGCGACGCCGGGCGTGTACGCGAGGGAAAGGTCGTCCTTGTCGCGGACCGGCACGGTGGCCTGCACGGCCATCTTGCCGCCGCGGTGCAGCGCGAACGCCGGATCGAAGGAATCGAGGGGCTCGGCCCCGCCGTCCTGGTCCGTTGTGCTGTCGCTGCGAGGATTGACGATCTCCGCTGCCACTTTGTCTTACCCCTTAGGTATGCATGGTTTGAGGGTCGACCACTCCTGGTGAGGGGTGGGCGGGCACCGCGTACGGCCCGATTGCTGATACGTACGAGGCCATACGCGACGGGCGCGCCGCACACGCGCTCTGAGCCCCGGATGAGGGGTGTAAAGAACCTTCTTACCGGACGGACGGTGCCCGCGACGAGTCCAATAGGTCCAAGGTCACATCCCGGAACGGCCGGATGGCGCGGAGATGGCGCGCGATCGACGGACGGAAATGGCGTGAAATCGCGCAAGCCTCAGAGGGGCCCGGCCGACCACATAGTGAGACACGCCGAAGATTCTCCGGCCGGAGGGACGGTTTCCCGTAGATGGTCCTGCGGCTATGGACCAAGGTTGTACCGACCTGATGCGGTTCGGGGGTCACCCGTTATCCGATTTTGACATAGTGACGCCCCTGAATGGCGTAGTCCGAATGGCAAGATGCCGTAAACCCACGAGGTCGCGACACCCGAAGGTGTGTGTTTCCGTCGACCCATCGGCAACTCTTCCCATCCGCCGGAGGAACCACGATGACCGCAAGCTCCACCCGTCGTACCACCGCCGCGCGCTCCCGTCTTGCCGCGGTCGGTGCGATCGCGGTCGCAGGCGCCCTGCTGCTCACCGGCTGCGGTGACCAGACCAAGGACAAGAACAAGGACTCCGGCAGCGCGTCCGCCGACAGCGCCCCGCTCGCCGACAGGCTCCCGCAGGACATCCGGGGCAAGGGCAAGATCCGGGTCGGTTCGGACATCGCGTACGCCCCCGTGGAGTACAAGGACTCCTCCGGCAAGGTGGTCGGCCTGGACCCGGACCTGGCGGAGGCCCTGGGCAAGCAGCTCGGGGTGACGTTCGAGTTCCAGAACGGCACCTTCGACGCGCTGCTCACGGGTCTGCGTTCGGACCGGTACGACATCGCGATGTCGGCGATGACGGACAACAAGAACCGTCAGGAGGGCGTCGACCCCGACACCGGCAAGCACGTCGGCGAGGGCGTCGACTTCGTCGACTACCTGACCGCCGGTGTCTCCATATACACCCGCAAGGGAGACACCGAGGGCATAAAGACCTGGGCCGACCTGTGCGGCAAGAAGGTGGCCGTGCAGCGCGGCACCACCTCGGACGACCTGGCCAAGCAGCAGGCCGAGAAGTGTCCGAAGGGCAAGAAGCTCTCCATCGAGGCGTTCGACGACAACCAGCAGGCCCAGACCCGGCTGCGCTCGGGCGGTGTGGACGCCGTGTCCGCCGACTTCCCGGTCGCCGCGTACGCCGTGAAGACCTCCGGCGGCGGCAAGGACTTCGAGCTGGTCGGCGACCAGGTCGAGGCGGCTCCGTACGGCATCGCGGTCTCCAAGGAGGAGACCCAGCTGCGGGACGCCCTCCAGGCGGCGATGAACGCGATCATCAAGAACGGCGAGTACCAGAAGATCCTCGAAAAGTGGGGCGCCCAGGACGGCGCCGTCAAGGAGTCCGTCATCAACGGCGGCAAGTGACCCGCGACAGACAGCAGCGGCCACCGAGAGGTACTACCCGTGACTGACATCGACAAGACGGCGGGTCCGAAGGACACGCCCCCGGCCGGCGCCGAGGCCATCAAGGCCATCCCGGTGAGGCACTACGGACGGTACGTCACCGCCGTCATCGCGATCGCGGTCCTCTTCGCGATCATCAACGCGTTCGCCCAAGGCAAGATCAACTGGCACGCGATACCCGACTACTTCTTCGACGACCGGATCATGACCGGTGTCGGCAAGACGCTCCTGCTGACGGTCCTGTCGATGCTGATCGGCATCGTCGGCGGCATCGTCCTGGCGGTGATGCGGCTGTCGAAGAACCCGGTGACCTCGGCGATCGCCTGGTTCTACATCTGGTTCTTCCGCGGCACCCCGGTCCTGGTCCAGCTGTTCCTGTGGTTCAACCTGGGCCTGGTCTTCGAGTACATCAACCTGATGCCGATCTACAAGGACTACTGGTCGAGCTTTATGACGCCGCTGCTGACGGCGCTGCTCGGCCTGGGTCTGAACGAGGCGGCGTACATGGCCGAGATCTGCCGGGCCGGCCTGCTCGCGGTGGACGAGGGCCAGACCGAGGCGGCGCACGCGCTCGGCATGAGCCACGGCAAGACCCTGCGCCGGGTGGTGATCCCGCAGGCGATGCGGGTGATCGTGCCGCCCACGGGCAACGAAGTGATCAACATGCTGAAGACGACCTCGCTCGTGGCGCAGGTCCAGTTCGCGGAACTCTTCCGCTACGCCCAGGACATCGGCCAGAACTCCGGCGCCCCGGTGGAGATGTACTTCCTCGCCGCGGCCTGGTACCTGATCATGACCTCGGTGCTGAGCGTGGGCCAGTACTACCTGGAGCGGTACTACGCCCGCGGCTCCAGCCGCACCCTCCCCCCGACCCCGTGGCAGAAGGTGAAGAAGAATCTGACGACCTTCTCCGGCAGGAAGGTCACGGCATGACCGACAAGCTGAGCAAGACGCAGGACACCCGGCCGCGGGACGCGGTCGCCATGGTCAAGGCGGAGGGCGTGCACAAGTCCTTCGGCCAGGTGGAGGTGCTCAAGGGCATCGACCTGGAGGTGAAGCCGGGCGAGGTGTTCTGCCTGATCGGCCCCTCCGGCTCCGGGAAGTCGACCTTCCTGCGCTGCATCAACCACCTGGAGAAGATCAACGCCGGGCGGCTGTACGTCGACGGCGAGCTGGTCGGCTACCGCCAGCAGGGCGACAAGCTGTACGAGCTGCGCGACCGCGAGGTCGCCATGAAGCGCCGCGACATCGGCATGGTCTTCCAGCGCTTCAACCTGTTCCCGCACATGACGGCCGCGGAGAACGTCATGGAGGCGCCGGTGCAGGTGAAGGGCGTGAGCCGCGGCGAGGCCCGGGAGCGGGCCATGCGGCTGCTGGAGCGCGTGGGCCTGGCCGACCGGGCCGGGCACTACCCCTCCCAGCTTTCCGGCGGCCAGCAGCAGCGGGTGGCGATCGCCCGGGCGCTGGCGATGGAGCCGAAGCTGATGCTGTTCGACGAGCCGACCTCGGCCCTGGATCCCGAGCTGGTCGGCGACGTCCTGGACGTCATGCGGGACCTCGCCGAGTCCGGCATGACCATGGTCGTCGTCACCCACGAGATGGGCTTCGCCCGCGAGGTGGGCGACAGCCTGGTCTTCATGGACGGCGGCGTGGTGGTCGAATCCGGCCACCCCAGGGACGTCCTGACCAACCCGCGCCACGAGCGGACCCAGTCGTTCCTGTCCAAGGTCCTGTGACCCGCGCGTGGGGGGCGGTACGGGCGACCCGTACCGCCCCTCGCGTGTGCCCCGCCTACTTCAGCGCGAGCAGCAGCGTGTCCGACGGTGAGGCCCACACCGGCCGGGCCTCGGTGAACCCCTTCTCGCGCAGCACGCGCGCGTGCCACCGCACCGGCGGCATGTCCCCGTCCGCGTGCTCGCCGTAGATCTCGAAGCGGCGGGCGGTCGGCTCGGCGAGGACCGGGTCCTCGGCCGCCAGCCGCCACCAGTCGGCCCAGTCCAGGGCGCCGTCCCGCTTGGCCTGTTCCATGCGGGCGTGCCGCTGGACGCGCTCGGCGGCGTTGATACGGGGCGTGGTCTCGTCGATCATGTGGTCCGCGTTCATGAAGACACCGCCGTCGCGGACCAGTCCCGCGATCTGGCCGTAGAGGGCCGCGAGGGGTTCGGCGTGCAGCCAGTGCAGGGCAGTGGCGGTGAGCACCGCGTCGTAGGAGTCGTACGGCAGCTTCGCCGTCCAGCCGGGGTCCTTCAGGTCGGCGGTGACGAGCCGGACGCGGTCGTCGCCGTCGAAGGTGCCGTGCGCGATGGCGAGCAGCGCCGGGTCCAGGTCGACGCCGGTGCTGGTGGCCTCGGGGAAGCGGCGCAGCAGCCGCGCGGTGATGCTGCCGGTGCCGCAGGCCAGGTCGAGCACGCGCGGTGCCGTGCCCACGAGCGCCTCGACCATGTCGAGCATGATGCGGAAGCGTTCCTCGCGGTCCGGCATGTACCACTCCTGCTGCCGGTCCCAGCTCTCCTGCCAGGCCGCCCAGTCGGTTCCGGTACTCGTCGCCATGAAAGCCGACTCCCCTCATCTCGCGTAATACCCTGGAAGCACGACCGGCTCTTACCCGACCGCAGACACGACCATAAGACGCCCGCGTAAGGACTACAAGTGGAACTGGCCTATTACTCGGATTACGCCGTACGCCTCGTCAACAGCGAGGAGCCGGCCCGGGGCAAGGACACCCTGACCACGGTCGAGGCCGTCCGCGACCTTTTCGGCGTCAACGCGTCGGCCGCCCGCCGCGCCACGGACGCGGACGTGACCCGCTTCCGCTCGGTCCGGGCACGGCTGCGCGCGGTCTTCGAGGCCGCCGACCAGGGCGACGAGACCCTGGCCGTGGACCTGCTGAACTCACTGCTGCTGGAGTTCCCGGTCAGCCCGCAGATCTCCGGGCACGACTACCGGGACGACGACGGCCGGCCGCTGTGGCACATGCACCTGGCCGACCACCCCTCCAACGCCACCGCCGGCTACGCGGCGATCGCGGCGATGGGCCTCGCCTTCCACCTCACCGAGTACGGCGTCGACCGCCTCGGCCTGTGCCAGGCGCCCCCGTGCCGCAACGCCTACCTGGACACCTCCACCAACCGCTCCCGCCGCTACTGCTCGGACCGCTGCGCCACCCGCGCCAACGTGGCCGCCTACCGGGCCCGCAAACGCCTGGAGGCCGACCGGTCGGGCAGCAGCGGCCGGACCGCCGAGAGCGCCCAGCGCAGCAGCGTGAGCGGCGACCGCTGACCGGCGCCGGCCGGGCGGAACCGGAACAGCGCCTTGCCCAGGATCAGTTCCTCGGGCACCACCCCGTAGTCCGTGCTGTCCCCACCCGCGTACGGGTTGTCCCCCAGCACCCACCAGCCGCCGTCGCGCCGCTCCACGGCCCGCTTGACCACCAGCAGGTCCTGCTGGAAGGGATGGCGCAGCACCACCACGTCCCCGGGCCGCACCACACCCCCGTACCGCACCAGCAGCTGGTCCCCGTGGTGCAGCGTGGGCACCATGGACGGGCCGGTCACCTCCGCCAGCCCGAAGGGCGCCATCCCCCTCCCCCGCTCGGTCTCCTGCGACAGTTCCGGCATCCCCGGCACCTCCCCGGTCCGTTCCTCCACCAGTCTCAGTCTCACCCTGGACTTTTGTCCTAAGCCCCAGGGGGCAGCCGAGAAATCGCGTTCCTCAGGGAGTAATGTCGCACCTGAGAAGACGATCACGAGGAAGGAATGCTCCATGCTTTCCCGCCTGTTTGCCCCCAAGGTCAAGGTCAGCGCCCACTGCGACCTGCCCTGCGGCGTGTACGACCCGGCCCAGGCCCGCATCGAGGCGGAGTCGGTCAAGGCCGTCCAGGAGAAGATGGCCGGCAACGCCGACCCGCACTTCCAGGCCCGCGCCACCGTCATCAAGGAGCAGCGCGCCGAGCTGGCGAAGCACCACGTCTCCGTCCTGTGGAGCGACTACTTCAAGGCCCCGCACTTCGAGAAGTACCCGGAGCTGCACCAGCTGGTCAACGACACCCTGAAGGCCCTCTCGGCCGCCAAGGCGTCCACCGACCCGGCGACGGGCCAGAAGGCTCTGGACTACATCGAGCAGATCGCCAAGATCTTCTGGGAGACCAAGCAGGCCTGACCGCCTGAGCACCTCCTGACCGCACCCGGCCCGCGCACCCGCGGACCGGGTGCGGTTCTTCCCGGCGGCACGCACACCGCCCGGTCCTCCGCCGTCCACGGCCGAAGTCGCCTCCGGCCACGACGACTTCCCGGCCGTGCCGTCCCAAGGCGCCACCCTCGTACCGGTTTTCCGGACGGCACTGTGGGAGGCTGGGCGGGTGACCGCACTGGAGGACCTGAGACGGCTGCGGCGGGTGCGCGACCGTATGGACCGTGAGTACGCCGAACCGCTCGACATGACCGAGCTGGCCCGCGACGCCCTGATGTCCTCCGGCCACTTCCAGCGCAGCTTCCGCAAGGCGTTCGGCGAGACCCCCTACGGCTATCTCATGACCCGGCGGATCGAGCGGGCCAAGACCCTGCTGCGCCGGGGCGACCTCACCGTGACCGAGGTGTGCCTCGCCGTCGGCTGTACCTCCCTCGGCTCCTTCAGTTCCCGCTTCACCGAGCTGGTCGGCGAGACACCGAGCGCCTACCGCGCCCGCGACCACGAGGAGAGCGCCGCGATCCCGCCGTGTGTGGCGCGCAGACTGACCAGGCCGCGCCGCCGCCCCTACTGAGGCGCGGGGCGCCGGCCGGATCTAGGGTGAGCCCATGGACGTGAAACTCGCGCAGTGTTTCCTCGCGGTGGACGACCATGACAAGGCCATCGCCTTCTACCGCGATGTGCTGGGCATGGAGATCCGCAACGACGTGGGCTTCGAGGGGATGCGCTGGGTGACCGTGGGCTCCCCGCTCCAGCCGGACGTGGAGATCGTGCTGGAGCCGCCGGACGCGAGCCCGGACGCCTCGCCCTCGGACAAGCAGGCCCTCAACGAACTCCTCGCCAAGGGCCTGCTGCGCGGTGTCATCTTCACCACACCCGACTGCGACGCGCTGTACGAGCGGGTGCGGGAGTCCGGCGCCGACGTCCTCCAGGAGCCGATGGACCAGCCGTACGGGGTCCGGGACTGCGCCTTCCGGGACCCTGCGGGCAATCAGCTCCGCTTCATCGAACGCCCGGCGTCCTGACGGCGACCGGCCGGCCGGTGGGTGCGGCCCGGTTCAGCCCCAGGGCTCCACGTCCACCACGGCCTCGGCCGGGAGGGGCCCGTACACGTGCGGGAACTCCTCCCCGCCCGGCTCGGCGGACTCGTAGCGCACCGGCGCCCCGACCCGGGCCGGGTCCACGACCAGGACGACCAGTTCGTCCGGGCCGTCGTAGTCGCCGTAGAGGAACGCGGCGACGCGCGGGAGCTGCTCGCGGCCGGAGCAGTGGATGAAGCCCTCCTCCTGGAGGGTGCGGCCCCGGGTGGACAGCTCATAGGAACCGCGCTCACGCGCCGCCTCCCACAGGGAGCGTTCGGTGAGGTGCAGGATGTACGACGGTTTCGGCATCCACCCAAGCTACGGCGTACCCGGCCGCCCAGACGCCCGGCCGCCGTCATTCCGCCCGCCGGCGGCCGGACCCGGACCAGGATGCCGGTCGCTCTCCGTGCCGCCGGAGCCGGTGTACGCCGTGCAGCCCGGGTTGCGGCACGGCCCGCGGCCCCAGACCGGCACCCAGGCGCCCAGCGTCTTGTGCCGCTTGACGACCGTCTCCACGGACTGTCCGCAGACGGGACAGTCGGCTTGCTCGCCGCCCATGCCCTCAGGGTAGGCGCCCTCATCGCCTCCCGCCGCCCGGACCGCGGCGGAAAGCGGTGGCCCCGCACACTGTGGGGTGCGCGGGGCCCCGGTCCGGAGCCTTGGTCGGCCGTGCGGGGTCAGGCGCCACCCGGACCCGGAGCCTGCGGGTTCTCCTCGGCCGCCGGCCGTCGGCCCTCAGTTGCTGCGCCGGGTGACGAACTCGGCGAGCGCCAGCAGACCGCCCGCCGCCTCCGGGTCGGGGACCGCGCGGGCCAGTTCCTGCATGGCCCGGGCCATCCGATCGGCCGCCTCGGCCTGTGCCCAGTCCCGGCCGCCGGCCCGCTCCACCGCCAGTGCCGTACGCGCGATCTCCCCGGTCTCCGCCTCCTCGCCGAGGTACGGCTTCCCGTACAGCGCGGCCAGCTCGGACGCCTCCGGCGCGCCGGAGGTGAGCGCCGCCACCACCGGCAGGGACTTTTTACGGGCGGCGAGGTCCGCGCCGACCGGCTTGCCGGTGTGCCGCGGGTCTCCCCATATCCCGATCACGTCGTCGATCAGCTGGAAGGCGAGCCCGGCCTGACGGCCGAAGCCGTCCAGTGCGGCCACCTCCTGCGCACCGGCTCCCGCGTACAGCGCGCCGAGCGCGCACGCGCAGCCCAGCAGCGCTCCGGTCTTGGCCTCGGCCATGGCGAGCACCTCGTCCAGCGTCACCGCGTCCGGAGCGCGCTGCTCCAGGTCGGTGTCCGCGTGCTGCCCCTCGCACAGCTCCACCACGCAGGCCGCGAGCCGGGCCGCGGCCGGCACGGAGGCGGGGTGCGGGTCCTCGGCGAGCAGCCGCAGGGCCAGCGCCTGGAGCGCGTCACCGGCGAGGATGGCATCGGTGTCCCCGAACACGGTCCACGCCGTCGGCCGGTGCCGGCGGGTGGTGTCCCGGTCCATCACGTCGTCGTGCAACAACGTGAAGTTGTGGACCAGTTCGACCGCCGCCGCGGCCCGGACCGCCGCCTCCCGGGCCGCCGGGCCACCGAGCGCCGCGGCCGCCGCCAGCACCAGCGCCGGCCGGATCGCCTTGCCCGCGTTGCCCGCCGCCGGTGTGCCGTCGGCGTGCTGCCAGCCGAAGTGGTAGAGCCCGATCCGGCGCATGGCACCGGGCAGTGACTCCACGGCCGCGCGCAACTCCGGGTAGACCAGGGTCCGGGTGCGCTCCAGCTGCGCCAGGGCCTCCTGCCCGTCGAACGGACCGGTGGCGGCCCCCGTGGTCTCCCGGGGCTCCCCCGCCGTGCCGGAATGCGGCACCGCGGGGGAACGCTCGTCGGTCTCCGTCATGTACTCGGCCATGCCTCCCCCTCGCCAGGTCCGCGCGAGCCGATGCCACCGGGCCGCCCGGACGCGTTCCCCGAGGGCCTACCCCTGCGGGCGGCCGCAAACACGGCCACCACGTGCGGAAACGTCACCTCCACCGGCCGATCTCGACGTTCTCCAGGACACCGAGCGCGTCGGGCACCAGCACGGCGGCCGAGTAGTAGGCCGTCACCAGGTATTTGATGATGGCCTGCTCGTTGATGCCCATGAACCGGACGGACAGGCTCGGTTCGATCTCGTCCGGGATGCCGGACTGCCGCAGACCGATGACGCCCTGCTCGGACTCGCCGGTACGCATGGCGATGATGGATGTCGTACGGGCCTCGCTGACCGGGATCTTGTTGCAGGGGTAGATCGGCACCCCGCGCCAGGTGGGGATGCGGTTGCCGCCGATGTCGATCGTCTCCGGGACCAGGCCCCGCTTGTTCAGCTCGCGGCCGAACGCGGCGATCGCGCGCGGGTGGGCCAGGAAGAGCTTGGTGCCCCGGCGGCGGCTGAGCAGCTCGTCCATGTCGTCCGGGCTCGGCGCGCCGTCGTGCGGCTGGATCCGCTGGTCGTACTCGCAGTTGCTGAGCAGGCCGAACTCGGGGTTGTTGATCAGCTCGTGCTCCTGGCGCTCCTTCAGCGCCTCGACCGTGAGCCGCAGCTGCTGCTCGGTCTGGTTCATCGGCTGGTTGTAAAGGTCGGCCACGCGCGTGTGGATGCGCAGCACGGTCTGGGCGATGCTCAACTCGTACTCGCGGGGCCGCGGCTCGTAGTCCACGAAGGTGTGCGGGATGTCGGGCTCGCCGGAGTGGCCGGCCGCCAGCTCGACCTCCTTCTCGCCGTACTTGTTGGTCCGCTGCCGGGGGATCGAGCGCAGCCGTTCCAGGTGGGCGCTCAGCGAGTCGGAGCGCTCGGCGACCTGCTGGAAGTCCTGACGGCTGAGCACCAGCACCGTGGTCGCGGTGTCGGCGCGGACGGTGTACTCCCAGATCGCCTCCGGGTCGAGCAGCGCCTGGTCGCCGAAGTAGGCGCCGTCGGCGAGGACCCCGAGGACGGCGTCGTCGCCGTAGGGACCCGTGCCGATCTTCTCCACCCGGCCGTGGGCGAGCAGGTACACCTCGTCGGTCCGGTGGCCGAAGTCGGCGATCACCTCGCCGGGGGCGACTTCGCGTTGGCGGCAGCGGCGGGCCAGTTCCGCCAGCACCTCCTCGTCGGCGTACGACCGCAGGGCCGGCAGTTCGCCCAGTTCGTTCGGGATGACCTCCACCTGGTCCCCGGTCTTCACAAAGGTGATGCGGCCGTCCCCGACGGCATAGGTCAGCCGTCGGTTCACCCGATAGGTGCCGCCCTGGACGTCGACCCAGGGAAGCGTGCGCAGCAGCCAGCGTGAGCTGATCTCCTGCATCTGCGGTACGGACTTGGTGGTGGTGGCCAGATTCCGCGCTGCCGCCGTCCCGAGGGACTGCTGCGGCCTGTTCTGATCGGTACGGACCTCTTCGCCTACCGACATAAAGAAATGCCCTCCCATGTATGCCCGGTGCCGCAGTGCACCGGGCACCGGTCTCACGTCCGAGCGTCCCAGCACGGGGTGTGCCCGCGCCATTACCCGAAAGAGCGGGAATGGATCATCGGATGAGTGGGCAGAGAGAGGGACTTCGTACAGGCGCGCACGGCGTCCGCCCGCTGTCCGGATCGGCTCGCACACCGTACGAACGATGTGTTCCGGGTCGTCCGGTTTCGGTAGAAGCAGGCAGGATATCCGGCCGCGTTCCGTGGCCGGACGGGCACGGAACGAAGGAGTCGGGCATGGCCCCACCCATGTCGGCGAGCGAATTCCTGGACGCGCTCCAAGCCGAGGGCGTCACGGTCGTCGAGGTCGGCGACTGGCAGGACCACAACCGCAATCACAAGGGTCCCTGGGGGCCCGTCCACGGTGTGATGATCCACCACACGGTGACCCGGGGCAGCGAGCGGACGGTGGACCTGTGCCGCGACGGCCACCCGGACCTGCCGGGCCCGCTGTGCCACGGCGTGATCACCAAGGACGGCAGGGTCCACCTGGTCGGCTACGGCCGCGCCAACCACGCCGGGCTCGGCGACGACGAGGTGCTGCGGGCCGTGATCGCCGAGAGGGGGCTGCCGCCGGACAACGAGGCGAACACCGACGGCAACCGGCACTTCTACGGCTTCGAGTGCGAGAACCTCGGCGACGGGGAGGACCCGTGGCCGGACGAGCAGCTGGAGGCGATCGTCCGGGTCGCCGCGGCCCTGTGCCGCCGTCACGGCTGGACGGAGCGGTCGGTCATCGGCCACCTGGAGTGGCAGCCGGGGAAGGTGGATCCGCGGGGGGTCTCGATGCGCTCGCTGAGGGAGCGGGTACGGGAACGGCTGAAGGACTAGGCCCTGTCGCGGTCACCGCCGGCCGCGGGCGGCGGCCGGACACCCCACCGCGGGCGACAATGGAGCCGTGACCAGCACCGGCCCGCTCGCCCCGCACCTCCCCTCGCCCCTCCAGGAGGCGCGGGACCCCCGGTTCGAGCGTCACGGGCTCCGGCTGCTGCTGAAGCGTGACGACCTCGTCCACCCCCACCTGGTGGGCAACAAGTGGCGCAAGCTGGTGCCGAACATCGCTGCGGCCGGCGGCCGCCCCCTGGTCACCTTCGGCGGGGCCTACTCCAACCACCTGCGGGCCACCGCCGCCGCGGGCCGACTGCTGGGCCTGTCCACCACGGGCGTGGTGCGTGGTCAGGAGCTGGCCGGCCGCCCGCTCAACCCGTCCCTGGCCCGGTGCGCGGCCGACGGCATGCGGCTGCACTTCGTCGACAGATCGACGTACCGCCGCAAGACCGAGCCGGAGACCCTGGCCGGGATCCTGCGCGCGGCCGGCGCCGAGGGGGCGTACGTCGTCCCCGAGGGCGGCAGCAACGCCGAGGCGGTGCGCGGCTGCCGGGAGCTGGGCACCGAACTGCGCGGCCACGCCGAGGTCGTCGCGGTCGCCTGCGGTACCGGCGGCACGCTCGCCGGACTCGCCGCCGGGCTGGCGGCGGACGGGCGCGCGCTCGGCATACCGGTGCTGAGGGGCGACTTCCTGGAGGCCGACATACAGACCCTGCAGGAACGTGCCTTCGGCGCCCGTACCGGCTCCTGGTCCCTGGACGACCGCTTCCACTTCGGCGGGTACGCCCGTAGGACTCCCGAACTGGAGGCGTTCGCACGCGACTTCGAGCAACGGCACGGACTACCGGTGGAACGTCTCTATGTCGCCAAGTTGCTCTACGGACTTGTCGCCCTCGCGGAAGAGGGCGCCTTCGCGCGCGGGAGCACGATCGCCGCCGTCGTCACCGGACGGCCGTTCCCGGAGCCCGCGGCAGCCGACGCGCAGCGCTAACCGGCCTCCCTGAAGGCCGCCGCCTCCTCCAGGTCCAGACGCCGCAGCAGGGCGCGCAGCATCTCGTCGTCGATGTGGCGGTGGTCGCGGAGCCTGACGAAGACCTCGCGTTCGGCGCTGATCATCTCCCGGGACAGCCGGCGGTAGGTGTCGTCCACGGACTCGCCGGTGACCGGGTTGACCTGGCCGAGCCGCTCCCAGACGGCGTTGCGGCGGCGCTCCAGGACGGTGCGCAGCCGGTCGACGAGCGGCGGCGGCAGGGCGTTGCGCTCGTCGGCGAGCAGTTCGTCGAGCCGGGCCTCGGCGGCCCGCGAGGCCTGCGCCTGGGCGTTGGCCTCGGCGAGGGTCTCGGCCTGCCGGTCGCGGCCGGGGAAGCGCAGCAGCCGGATCAGCGGCGGCAGCGTCACGCCCTGCACGACGAGGGTGGCGATGACGGTGGTGAAGGTCAGGAAGAGGATCAGGTTGCGCGGGCCGTCGGCCATGGTCGACGGGATGGCGAAGGCGATGGCCAGGGAGACGACCCCGCGCATGCCGGCCCACGAGGTGACCATCGCGCCCCGCCAGGTGGGGTTCTCCTCGCGCGCGCGGATGCGTGCCGGCAGCAGCCGGGGCAGGAAGGTGGCCGGGTAGACCCAGACGAACCGGGCCACCACGACGACCAGGAAGACGGCGGCCGCGTACCAGGCCGCGGAGACGCCCTCGTACTCGCCGAGCCGCTGGAGGACGATCGGCAGTTGCAGACCGATCAGGGCGAACACCGCGGACTCCAGCACGAAGGCGACCATCTTCCACACCGCCTCCTCCTGGAGCCGGGTGGCGAAGTCGACCTCCCACGCGCGGTGGCCGAGGTAGAGGGCGACGACCACGACGGCGAGCACCCCGGAGGCGTGCGACTGCTCGGCGACCCCGTAGGCGACGAACGGGATCAGCAGAGAGAGCGTGTTCTGCAGCAGCGGCTCGGTCAGGTGGGTGCGCAGCCAGTGCAGGGGCGCCATGAGGACCAGACCGATCCCGACCCCGCCGACCGCGGCGAGCGCGAACTCGCCGATGCCCCCGGCCCAGGTGGCACCCTCGCCGACGGCGGCGCCGAGCGCCACCTTGTAGGCGGTGATCGCGGTGGCGTCGTTCAGCAGGGACTCGCCCTGGAGGATGGTGGTGATCCGGGAGGGCAGGCCGACCCGGCGCGCGACCGCGGTGGCGGCCACCGCGTCCGGCGGGGCCACGACCGCGCCCAGCACCAGCGCGGCGGGCAGCGGCAGCCCGGGGACGATCACATAAGCGGCCCAGCCGACGACGACCGTCGCGAAGAGGACGTAGCCGACCGAGAGCAGCGCCACCGGCCGCAGTTGCGCGCGCAGGTCCAGGTAGGAGCTGTCGCTCGCCGAGGTGTACAGCAGCGGGGGCAGCAGCAGGGGCAGGACCACGTGCGGGTCGAGGGTGTACGACGGGACGCCGGGGATGTAGGAGACCGCCAGGCCGACGGCGACCAGCAGCAGCGGGGCCGGCGCGGGAGTGCGCCGGGCCGCCGCGGCCACCGCCGCGCTCCCCGCCACCAGCAACAGCAGCGGCATCACGTCCAAGGTCCTCGCCCACCCTCTTGTTCGGCGCGGTCATCCGCACACCCGTCGTAATCTGGCAATCATGAAACAGTGCACGCACGCCGACGCGCTGCCGCACCCGGAACCGGCGCCGCTCGCCCCGACCTGTCCGGAGTGCCTGCGGGACGGTACGCACCCGGTGCAGCTCCGGCTGTGCCTCACCTGCGGGCACGTCGGCTGCTGCGACTCCTCGCCGGGGCGGCACGCGACGGAGCACCACACGCGGACGGGTCACCCGGTGATGCGGACCTTCGAGCCCGGCGAGGACTGGCGGTGGTGCTTCGTCGACCACGTGCTCGTCTGAGCCGCGTTCGTTCGAACGGGACTTCTCACCCGAGCGCGTTCTCGTGTGACACTGCATGTGGCGGCTTCCGCACGACGGTTCGAGCGTCTGACGTCTGGGTACGTCAATCCGGCGCGCGCTCTTCCCATTTGGGCCCGCCCACCCTCTAGACACGGAGCGTATCCGGAGCTTTACTGTGAGTGACGCCAGGGGGTTGGGGTCCCGGGGACAGGAACGTTCGGAGCGCGATAGCGTCACCGCTTGAACCACGTACGCGTTACCCCGGGGGGCGACCCTCGGCCCCGTAAAGCTTGTACCACCATGGAGGTGAGGGTGTCCCAGATCGCAGGCGAGCCCGCGGCGAACCAGGACTTCGTGGAAGTCCGGCTGCCGGCTGCGGGTGCCTACCTGTCGGTGCTGCGGACGGCCACGGCCGGTCTGGCGGCTCGCTTGGACTTCACCCTGGACGAGATCGAGGATCTGCGCATCGCCGTGGACGAGGCCTGCGCGATCCTGCTCCAGCAAGCCGTGCCCGGCTCGGTGCTCAGCTGTGTCTTCCGCCTTGTCGACGACTCGCTGGAAGTGACGGTGTCGGCGCCCACGACGGACGGCCACGCCCCCTCGCGGGACACCTTCGCCTGGACCGTGCTGTCGGCCCTCGCGGGCAAGGTCTCGTCCGCCGTGGACGAGGACAAGACGGTCTCGATCAGCCTCTACAAACAGCGTGGTGTCGGCCCAGGGCCGGCCTGAGGAACGGGGACGGGCCGGTGCGGGACGAAGAGCGCGGCACACGGGAGCTGCCGACCGGGGACGGGGGTGCCTCCTGGTCGGGTGACGCCGATACCTCCGGGGCGGGCCCCCGGGACGGGTCCCGGCGCACGGCGGACGGCATCGACGGCATCCCCGAGCAGGCCAGGCCGCACCCGGAGGACGGCTCCGCGCGGGTCGACGGTGACGCTGCCGGACAGGGCACGCCACCGACGTCACGCGACGGCGCCGCATCCGCCGTCCGCGCGGGGGCCAGGGCTCGGGGAAGGGCTACGGGCGGGACGATGAGCGAGCACGAGCGATACGCCGAGGACGACGCGCCGGACACGGAGGCCGTGCAGGCCGTGCAGCACGGCGTCCAGGACCGCAGCGGGGCGCGGGCGATGTTCGTCGAGCTGCGCTCGCTGCCCGAGGGCAGTCCGCAATACGCGGAGCTGCGCAACCAGCTGGTGCGTATGCATCTGCCGCTCGTGGAGCACCTGGCGCGCCGGTTCCGCAACCGCGGCGAGCCGCTGGACGACCTCACCCAGGTCGCCACCATCGGTCTGATCAAGTCCGTCGACCGGTTCGACCCCGAGCGCGGGGTGGAGTTCTCCACGTACGCCACCCCGACCGTCGTCGGCGAGATCAAGCGGCACTTCCGCGACAAGGGCTGGGCGGTCCGTGTGCCGCGCCGGCTCCAGGAGCTGCGGCTCTCGCTGACCACCGCGACGGCCGAGCTGTCCCAGCTGCACGGCCGGTCGCCGACGGTCCACGAGCTGGCCGAGAAGCTGGCCATCTCGGAGGAGGAGGTCCTGGAGGGCCTGGAGTCGGCGAACGCGTACTCCACGCTGTCCCTGGACGTCCCCGATACGGACGACGAGTCGCCGGCGGTCGCCGACACCCTGGGCGCCGAGGACGAGGCGCTGGAGGGGGTGGAGTACCGCGAGTCCCTCAAGCCGCTGCTGGAGGACCTGCCGCCGCGCGAGAAGCGGATCCTGCTGCTGCGCTTCTTCGGGAACATGACCCAGTCGCAGATCGCGCAGGAGGTCGGCATCTCCCAGATGCACGTCTCCCGGCTGCTGGCCCGCACCCTGGCCCAGCTGCGGGAGAAGCTCCTCGTGGAGGAGTGAGCGCACCCGCTCCCGACGAGGTGAGCCGCAACCCACTCGGCGCATCCCGGTCAGCGCTCGCGACCGGCCCGGCGAGTTCCGGGCGGCACCGCGACCGGCTCGGCGACCGTGGCCCACTCGGCCGGCCCCGGTCAGTGCTGCGGCCGGTCCGGTGAGCCGCGGCCCACGCGGTCGGCACCGTCCCCCGTGCGCCCCGACCCGGCCGGCGGCCTCGTCCCGGCCGTCTGCCCGTCCGTCCTGCCCGGGCGGCCTCGTCTCGTGCGTCCTGCCCGGACGGCCTCGCCCCGGCGGGCTCTACTCGGCTCGGCCGGGGCCCTTGATGCCAAGGGCTCGGGTCGTCTCGGCGTTGACGAGGAGCACCAGGGTGGCGATGGCGATCGCGGCGAGGGCGATGCCGGCCGGGATGGCCATGCTGTCGGCCTGGACCAGGCTGTAGGCCACCGGGAGCGCCATGAGCTGGGTGATCACCGCGGGTCCCCGGCTCCACCCGCGCCGCAGCAGCAGCCCGCGCGCGGCGAGCAGCGGCAGCAGCGCGAGCACGATCAGCGTGATGCCGAGGGTCACGGCCTGCTGCCGGTCGTCCGGCTCCCCGGTGACCCCGCGGACGAGCACCCACAGGCCGCCGATCACCAGCGCGGCACCCTCCAGCGCGGCCAGCACCGCCGCATACGTCAGCCGGCGCGGACGGGGTTCCCCGGTCGCGGCTGTCTCGGCGGTGGCGGGGGCGGGCTTCTGCTGACTGCTCACCCCTGAAGGGTAGCCGTCGCGCCCCGATGGCGGCCGGGCACCCGGCGGACGCGCCCGGCGGAGCGTGTCCAGGCTCACGCCCCCGCCTCTTACCGGATCCCTACCTCGGTCTGGGCCCGATACCCCCCAGTAGGTACGCTGCCATGCATGCGTGCACTTCTCGTGGTCAATCCGGCGGCTACCACCACAAGCGCACGCAGACGTGATGTGCTCATCCACGCGCTGGCGAGCGAGGTGAAGCTGGAGGCGGTCACCACCGAGTACCGCGGCCACGCCCGCGACCTCGGCCGGCAGGCGGCGGAGAGCGACGACATCGACCTGGTGGTGGCGCTCGGCGGCGACGGCACGGTCAACGAGGTCGTCAACGGCCTCCTGCACGCCGGCCCGGACCCGGAGCACCTCCCCGGTCTGGCCGTCGTCCCCGGTGGCTCCACCAACGTCTTCGCCCGGGCCCTGGGCCTGCCCAACGATCCTGTCGAGGCCACCGGCGCGCTGCTGGACGCGCTGCGCGACGGAACCGAGCGGATCGTCGGCCTCGGGCTCACCTCGGGCCCGCCGGGCAGCGAGGACGAGGCCGTGCCGGCCCGCTGGTTCACCTTCAACGCCGGGCTCGGCTTCGACGCGGGCGTGGTGGGCCGGGTCGAGCAGCAGCGCGAGCGCGGGAAGAAGTCGACGCACGCGCTGTACGTCCGGCAGGTGGTCCGGCAGTTCCTGGGGGAGCCGAACCGCCGCAACGGCACGATCACGCTGGAACGGCCGGGCGCGGATCCCGTCGAGGATCTCGTCGTCGCCATAGTCTCGAACACGTCCCCGTGGACGTACCTCGGCAATCGCCCCATGTACACGTCGCCCAAGGCGTCGTTCGACACCGGCATCGACGTGCTGGGGCTCAGCCGGCTCTCGACGGCCGCGGTTGCCCGGTATGGCACCCAGTTGCTCACTTCGTCCCCCGAGCGCGGGCCGCACGGAAAGCACGCGGTCTCCCTGCACGATCTGGACCAGTTCACCTTGCATTCGAAGGTGCCGCTGCCCCTCCAGATGGACGGTGACCACCTCGGGCTGCGTACGAGCGTGACGTTCACAGGCGTACGCCGTGCACTGCGTGTGATTGTGTGAGCGGAACGGGCAAAAGTCCTTTCACTCGAACGTTTAGGCCAGGATCCACCCCATGGAAGTACGGCTGTGACCTAGTCGACACCGAGGAATCAAAAAAAACTTTCCGGAAGGGGTTGTATCCGTCGCCGAGGTTTGCGAGTCTCTACGTGGCGATCGGGACGGCCCGCAACACCGGCCTCCACTGATCACCGGAACCCCTCTTCAAACCAAGGACCACGCCGGGTGTGAACTCGGCGGTCGGCCCTTCACTTGTTGAGGGATTCGTGAAAGCGTTCACATTCACAAGCAACCTGCACGTAATACCAAGGAGAGGTAGCAGCCATGGACTGGCGTCACAACGCCGTTTGCCGCGAGGAAGACCCCGAGCTCTTCTTCCCCATCGGCAACACCGGTCCTGCGCTGCTGCAGATCGAGGAAGCCAAGGCCGTCTGCCGTCGCTGCCCGGTGATCGAGCAGTGTCTGCAGTGGGCGCTTGAGTCCGGTCAGGACTCCGGCGTCTGGGGTGGTCTCAGCGAGGACGAGCGCCGCGCCATGAAGCGCCGCGCCGCCCGCAACCGGGCCCGTCAGGCCTCCGCCTGACATACCCACCCCTGCTGACAGCCTGAGCTTGGCGGCGCGCACAGCACGTACGCATCTCCCGCCCCCGAGCCGCAGCGCGCAGTTCCCCCGGAGCGCTTAGCGATAAAGCAGAGCAGCAACGAGCATCAGCCCCGGACCAATGGCGGTCCGGGGCTTTTTGCTGTGCCCGAGCACATCGCCGGGCAGCGCCTTGTCGGCGCCTTCTCCGATAAACACGTTGACGGACAAGGGAGTTGCCGACGCCCCAGGCGCCACCGCGAGGAAGGCACCTACTTCTGGGCCCGCACCGGGATGTCGAGGATCACCCGGGTCCCGCGCCCGGACGCGGGCACCATGTCGAAGGATCCCCCCAGCTCACCCTCCACCAGCGTCCGTACGATCTGCAGACCGAGGTTGCCCGAGCGATGCGGGTCGAAGCCCTCGGGCAGGCCGACGCCGTCGTCCTGGACGGTGACCAGCAGCCGCGCCTCCTTGGTGGTGCCGCCACGCACCGCGGAGACCTCGACCGTGCCGGTGTCGCCCTCGCGGAAGCCGTGTTCCAGGGCGTTCTGCAGGACTTCGGTGAGGACCATGGACAGCGGGGTGGCCACCTCGGCGTCGAGTATGCCGAACCGTCCGGTGCGCCGGCCGGTGACCTTGCCCGGCGAGATCTCGGCGACCATGGCCAGCACCCGGTCCGCGATGTCGTCGAACTCGACCCGCTCGTCCAGGTTCTGCGACAGCGTCTCGTGCACGATCGCGATGGAGCCGACCCGGCGGACCGCCTCCTCCAGTGCCTCCCGGCCGCGCTCGGACTCGATGCGCCGGGCCTGGAGGCGGAGCAGGGCCGCGACCGTCTGGAGGTTGTTCTTCACCCGGTGGTGGATCTCCCGGATGGTGGCGTCCTTGGTGATCAACTCGCGCTCGCGTCGCCGCAGTTCGGTCACGTCCCGGAGCAGCACCAGCGAACCGATGCGGGTGCCCTTGGGCTTGAGCGGGATGGCCCGGAACTGGATGACACCGTCGTTCGCCTCGATCTCGAACTCGCGCGGCGCCCAGCCGCTGGCCACCTTGGCCAGCGCCTCGTCCACCGGACCGCGGGTGGGGGCGAGTTCGGCGGTGGTCTGCCCGAGGTGGTGACCGACCAGGTCGGCGGCGAGGCCGAGCCGGTGGTAGGCGGACAGGGCGTTCGGGGAGGCGTACTGGACGATGCCGTCCGCGTCCAGCCGGATCAGGCCGTCGCCGACGCGCGGGGAGGCGTCCATGTCGACCTGCTGGCCGGGGAACGGGAAGGATCCGGCGGCGATCATCTGCGCGAGGTCGGAGGCGCTCTGGAGGTAGGTCAGCTCCAGGCGGCTCGGGGTGCGCACGGTGAGCAGATTGGTGTTCCGGGCGATCACGCCGAGGACGCGGCCCTCACGCCGTACCGGGATGGACTCGACCCGTACGGGCACCTCCTCACGCCACTCCGGGTCGCCCTCGCGCACGATCCGGCCCTCGTCCAGCGCCGCGTCCAGCATCGGCCGCCGGCCGCGCGGGACCAGGTGGCCGACCATGTCGTCCTGGTAGGAGGTCGGGCCGGTGTTGGGCCGCATCTGGGCGACCGAGACATACCGGGTGCCGTCCCGGGTGGGCACCCAGAGCACCAGGTCGGCGAAGGAGAGGTCGGAGAGCAACTGCCACTCCGAGACCAGCAGGTGGAGCCACTCAAGGTCGGAGTCGTCCAGGGCGGTGTGCTGGCGTACGAGTTCGTTCATGGAGGGCACGTCTGCGAGCGTACCCGGGGCCTGACGGTGGCCGAAAAAACACCCGCGGGCCGCGGCGCCTGGAAGGGACCCTCAACCCTCCCGGCACCGCAGCCCGGAGCATCAACGGCCGTGGGGTGTGCGGTCCCGGTCGGCCGAAGGTCGAGGAGCCGGGGCAGTCAGGGCAGAGAGCACCGGATCCTCGGTCCGCCTTCCTGTGCGGGGAAGACGGAGGCTTGTCGTTGTTCGATTCTGGACTAGACCACGAAGGCGTGTCCATGGTGCGGAAGCGTCCGCGCCGCGACAGGCGCCGGCCCGCGATGCCACGCAGCCTAGCCCGCCCGGGTCAGTCGTGGGGCCAGATGGCCATGGCAATTTCCGCGAGTGCTTCCAGTTCCTCCCGGCGTGCGCCGTCGCGGGCCTGCTGGGACATGCCCTGGACCACGGCGCCGGTGTGCCGGGCGAGGGCGGCGGCGTCGGTGTCGGCCGGCAGCAGTCCGGCCGCGATGTCCGCCCGGATCCGGGATTCGATGGCGGCGATGTTGGCGTTGCGCCGCTCCCTCAGCGCGCCCTCGACCTCGGGATTGGTGCAGTTGATGGCGGCGTGGATGATCATGCAGCCGTGCGGATGGCCCGGGTCGGTGTATTCGGCGGCGGCCTCGCGGAGCATGCGCGCGACCCCCTCGCGGGCCGTGGGCTCCTCGGCGAGGGCACGCCCGCCGAAGGCGCCGTGGGTGCCGCTGTAGACGCGGACGACCTCGTCGAAGAGGGACTGCTTGTCGCCGAAGGCCGCGTACAGACTGGGGGCGCCGATGCCCATGATTCGGGTGAGGTCGGAGACCGAGGTGGCCTCGTACCCGTGCTCCCAGAAGGCCAGCAGCGCCTTCTCCAGCGCCGTGGCGCGGTCGAAGGAACGCGGCCTGCCCCGCGTGCGGCCCGCGCCGCCGCTCTTGGTCCGTGTGCCCTGCCCCGTGGTCATGCGGACCATTTTATAGCGACCCCTAGAAAATTGTCGGCGAGGTGGTGTACGGTCTTTCTGTAGCGACCGATAGACAAATAGGAGGGGGCAGTCATGGGCACGCTGACAGGGAAGACGGCACTGGTCACGGGTGGGAGCCGGGGGATCGGGCGGGCTATCGCCGAGCGACTGGGGCGCGACGGGGCCCGCGTGGCGGTGCACTACGGCACCAACGAGGAGGCGGCCGGGGAGACGGTGGCCGCGATCGAGTCGGCGGGCGGCTCCGCGTTCGCGATCGGGGTGGAGCTGGGCACGCCCGGGGACGCCGAACGGCTGTGGGCGGAGTTCGACCGGCAGGCGGACGGGGTGGACATCCTGGTGAACAACGCGGGCATCGCCGCCGCGCACCCCTTCGAGGAGATCGAGGAGAAGGAGTACGACCGGCTGTTCGCGGTGAACGTGAAGGCACCGTTCTTCCTGACCCGGCTCGGCGCGGACCGGCTGCGCGACGGCGGGCGGGTGGTGAACATATCGTCCGGCCTGGCCCGGGCCGCCACGATGCCCCACCTCCTGGCCTACTCCATGACCAAGGGGGCGCTGGACGTCCTCACCCGGGACCTGTCCAAGCTGCTCGGCCCGCGCGGGATCACGGTCAACTCGGTGGCACCCGGCATCATCGACACCGACATCAACGCCTCCTGGCTGCGCGCGAACGACGAGGCGTGGCAGGGCGCCGCCGCGATATCGGCGCTGGGACGGGTGGGGACGCCGGCGGACGTCGCCGATGTCGTGGCCTTCCTGGCCTCGGACGACGGCCGCTGGGTGACCGGTCACTGGCTGGACGCGACGGGAGGCTCCCTCACCTGAGAGTTTCCCGGGTCTTCCCCGCCTCTTCCCGCGCTCTCGAACGTCGGCTCTGTTAGATTGGTCTAAACCACATAGACGCACAGAGCCCACTTCAGAACGGCAGGCCCAGCGTGGAAGTTGTCATCGTTCCGGACGCCGCGGCGGGCGGCGAGCTGATCGCCGAGGCCATGGCCCAGCTGCTGCGACGCAAGCCCGACGCCCTGCTCGGCGTGGCCACCGGCTCCACCCCGCTGCCCATCTACCAGGCGCTGACCACCAAGGTGCGCTCCGGCGCCGTGGACGCCTCCCGGGCGCGGATCGCGCAGCTCGACGAATATGTGGGGCTGCCCGCGGACCACCCCGAGTCCTACCGCTCGGTGCTGCGCCGCGAGGTGCTGGAGCCGCTGGGCATAGGAATGGACGCGTTCATGGGCCCGGACGGCACGGCGGAGGACGTCCAGGCGGCGTGCGAGGCGTACGACCGGGCGCTCACCGAGGCCGGTGGGGTGGACCTCCAGCTGCTCGGCATCGGGACCGACGGTCACATCGGGTTCAACGAGCCCTGCTCCTCGCTCGCCTCGCGGACCCGGATCAAGACGCTGACCGAGCAGACCCGGATCGACAACGCCCGCTTCTTCGACGGCGACATCGAGCAGGTCCCGCACCACGTCATCACCCAGGGCATCGGGACGATTCTGGAGGCCCGGCACCTGGTGCTGCTGGCGACGGGTGAGGGCAAGGCGGACGCGGTCGCCGCGACCGTCGAGGGCCCGGTGGCCGCGGTCTGCCCCGCCTCCGCGCTCCAGCTCCACCCCCACGCCACGGTGGTCGTCGACGAGGCCGCCGCGTCCAAGCTGAAGCTGGCCGACTACTTCCGCCACACCTACGCCAACAAGCCGGAGTGGCAGGGCATCTAGCGAAGGACACCACCACCGCCGACCCCGGCGGCGGGTCCCCGGCGCGGGCGGGGACGGCCGCCGGGGCGACGGGGAGGAGCGGGGCGGCGGAGGACCGCGGCACGAACGCTCCGGCGGCGGCGCGAGCCGCCGGGCCACCGCGGGGAGCGGCCGGTTGCGCCGACGGCAGACCGCGCGGCCGGCCACGGCGTCACCCACGCGTCGGCTGCGCGCCCGACGATGCTTGGCCTCTCCCTTATTACGGCCCGTGCGCTCGCCCTCGCCCCTCCCGTGCACCGCACCGGAGCGTTCCGCCGGGCCTTCTCCCCACTCCCCCGCCCCGATGGACTAGACCAACAGCGGGTGCGGCGGTATACAGAGGGGATCACGGAGCGTGCGGGTGGAGTACTGGTACAGCAACCCGTGCCACGATGTGAGCCGTGGCCGATGGGATGTCGGTCGCTTTCGGCATCCGGAGCCGGGAAGGCAGAGCATGAGCACCGACGTCAGCAGTGCGGAGAACGAGGCAGGCACCACCCGTACCGCGCGCGTGCCCAAGTACTACCGCTTGAAGAAGCACCTGCTCGACATGACGGAGACGCAGGCGCCGGGTACGCCGGTCCCGCCCGAGCGCACGCTCGCCGCCGAGTTCGACACCTCCCGCACCACGGTGCGCCAGGCCCTGCAGGAACTGGTCGTGGAGGGCCGGCTCGAACGCATCCAGGGCAAGGGCACCTTCGTGGCCAAGCCCAAGGTCTCCCAGGCGCTCCAGCTCACTTCCTACACCGAGGACATGCGGGCCCAGGGCCTGGAGCCGACCTCGCAACTGCTGGACATCGGGTACATCACCGCCGACGACCGGCTCGCCGAGCTGCTCGACATCACCGCCGGCGGCCGGGTGCTGCGCATCGAACGGCTGCGCATGGCCAACGGCGAGCCGATGGCGATCGAGACCACCCATCTGTCGGCCAAGCGCTTCCCCGCCCTGCGGCGCTCCCTGGTGAAGTACACCTCGCTGTACACCGCGCTCGCCGAGGTCTACGACGTGCACCTCGCCGAGGCCGAGGAGACCATCGAGACCTCCCTGGCCACCCCCCGCGAGGCCGGTCTGCTCGGTACCGACGTGGGCCTGCCGATGCTGATGCTCTCCCGCCACTCGCTGGACCGCGAGGGCAAGCCGGTGGAGTGGGTGCGCTCGGTCTACCGCGGGGACCGCTACAAGTTCGTCGCCCGGCTGAAGCGCCCGGCGGAATAACGGCAGGATAACGGCGGGACGCGTTCGCCAAGTCGGTATACCGATATGCGGACGAGGGCTTCCGCTGTCACGACACCGTCACCTAGATTTCCTGCTCATTACACAGGTGATCAGCAAGGGGACGGAGCCGTGGCATGTCCGAAACGCCTGAAGTGAGGCCACCGGTGGTCACACCGGCCAGGGTGATCATCGCCCTGTGTCTCGTCGCGCCCTTCGTGGCGGTGCTGTGGGTCGGCTCGTACTCCAAGGTCGACCCCACGCTCATCGGGATCCCGTTCTTCTACTGGTACCAGATGCTCTGGGTGCTGATCTCCACCGCGCTCACCATGGTGGCGTACAAGCTCTGGCAGCGTGACCAGCGCGCCCGCAAGGAAGCGAGCGGGGGTGCGGCGAAGTGAAGGACGGCGTCAACGGCGTCGCGCTCGGCGTCTTCATCTTCTTCTTCCTCGCCGTCACGGTCCTGGGCTTCCTGGCCGCGCGCTGGCGCAGGGCCGAGAACGAGCACTCCCTGGACGAATGGGGCCTGGGCGGACGGTCCTTCGGTACCTGGATCACATGGTTCCTGCTCGGCGGCGACCTGTACACGGCGTACACCTTCGTCGCCGTACCGGCGGCGATCTACGCGGCGGGCGCGTCCGGCTTCTTCGCGGTGCCGTACACGATCCTGGTGTACCCGCTGATCTTCACCTTCCTGCCCCGCCTGTGGTCGGTCTCGCACCGCCACGGGTACGTCACCACTTCCGACTTCGTGCGCGGCCGATTCGGTTCCAAGGGCCTCTCCCTGGCGGTGGCGGTGACCGGCATCCTGGCGACGATGCCGTACATCGCGCTCCAGCTGGTCGGCATCCAGGCGGTGCTGGACGTGATGGGCGTCGGCGGCGGCGAGAACACCAACTGGTTCATCAAGGACCTGCCGTTGCTCATCGCCTTCGGCGTGCTGGCGGCCTACACCTACTCCTCCGGCCTGCGCGCCCCCGCGCTGATCGCGTTCGTCAAGGACACGCTGATCTACATCGTCATCGCGGTGGCGATCATCTACATCCCGATCAAGCTGGGCGGCTTCGACGACGTCTTCGCCAAGGCGGGCCAGGCGTTCGACCAGGTCAACCCGGCCACCGGCAAGCCGCGCGGGGCGCTCGCGCCACCGGAGGCGGGCCAGTGGACGTACGCCACGCTGGCGCTCGGCTCGGCGCTCGCGCTGTTCATGTACCCGCACTCGATCACCGCGACCCTGTCGTCCCGCAGCCGTGAGGTGATCCGCCGCAACACCACGATCCTGCCGCTGTACTCCCTGATGCTGGGTCTGCTGGCACTGCTGGGCTTCATGGCGATCGCGGCCGGGGTGAAGGTCTCCAACGGCCAGCTCGCCATCCCGCAGTTGTTCGAGGACATGTTCCCGGACTGGTTCACCGGCGTGGCGTTCGCGGCGATCGGCATCGGCGCCCTGGTCCCGGCGGCGATCATGTCCATCGCGGCGGCCAACCTCTTCACCCGCAACATCTACAAGGACTTCATCAAGCCGAACGCGACGGCCGCGGAGGAGACGAAGGTCTCCAAGCTGGTCTCCCTGCTGGTGAAGGTCGGCGCCCTGGTGTTCGTCCTGACCATGGACAAGACCGTGGCCATCAACTTCCAGCTGCTGGGCGGCATCTGGATCCTGCAGACCTTCCCGGCCCTGGTCGGCGGCCTGTTCACCCGCTGGTTCCACCGCTGGGCGCTGCTGGCCGGCTGGGCGGTCGGCATGGTCTACGGCACGGCCGCCGCGTACGGGGTCGCCTCGCCGACGCAGAAGCACTTCGGCGGCTCCGCGAAGGAGATCCCCGGCATCGGCGAGATCGGCTACATCGGCCTGACGGCGTTCGTGCTGAACGTCCTGGTCACCGTGGTCCTGACGGTCGTCCTGAAGGCTCTGAAGGCCCCCGAGGGCATCGACGAGACCAAGCCGTCGGACTACACGGCGGACTCCGGTGACCCGGGTGTCCAGGTGGAACTGCCGCCCGCGACGGCCGGCGCCGGCCACTGACCCACGCCCCGGAAAGACTCGGGCCCTCACAGCGGGCCGCCGGAAGCACGATCACCGGCGGCCCGTTGCCGTACCCGCCCGGCGGACCCGGCCCCACGGCCCCGCCGGACGGCCCCCGGGCGCTCCTCGTCTGCCCGTTGACCGCCCGGAGCGGGGGCGACACAACATCTGGGGGTGTCCGGGCAGCCCGGCACTAGATGTATGCTCGTCCTCGCTGTCGTCGCAGGGGAATCCGGTGCGAATCCGGAACTGTCCCGCAACGGTGTACTTGCGTGCTCGCGCGCCTGTTCAGTCCGAAGACCTGCCGCAGCCCACCCGGCCGTCCGGTCCGGGTGCGTTCCGACGTCCGGGCCTCGTGGAGTGGGCCGGCGGACGCGACGCCGTGTGCGTTCGTGGTCGCCCCCTGCCCTCCGCCAGGCCCCGTGCCGAGCGAGGGAGACCCCCACGTGACCATCGCGCCAGCCGACCCGGCTTCGGTCAGCGGACCGGAGACCGACGGTCCCGGTGCCGCGCTGCTGCGGACCCTGTCCGGGCTGACGGCCGATCTGCCCGACGCCGATCCCGGGCGGGTCGCCGCCGCCGCCCTGCGCGGACGGTCGGCGCGGGCCGACGAGGCGGAGCTGCGCGAGCTGGCCACGGAGGCCGCCGCCGGCCTGATCGCCGAGGACCCCGCCTACTCCCGGCTGGCCGCCCGCCTGCTGACCCTCGCGATCCGGTCCGAGGCCGCCTCCCAGGGTGTGACCTCCTTCACCGGCTCCGTCGAGGTGGGTCACCGTGAGGGCTTGATCGCCGACCGCACCGCCGAGTTCGTCCGCACCCACGCCGCACGGCTGGACGCGCTGGTGGACTCCGCCGTGGCGGAGGGCGCCGACGACCGCTTCGGCTACTTCGGCCTGCGCACGCTGCACAGCCGTTACCTGCTGCGCCACCCGATCACCCGGAAGGTCATCGAGACGCCCCAGCACTTCATGCTGCGCGTCGCGAGCGGCCTGGCCGAGGACGACACGGCCCGCTCCGTGGACGAGGTCGCCTCGCTCTACGGTCTGATGAGCCGCCTGGACTATCTGCCGTCCTCCCCCACCCTGTTCAACTCCGGCACCCGCCACCCGCAGATGTCGTCCTGCTATCTGCTGGACTCCCCGCTGGACGAGCTGGACTCCATCTACGGCCGCTACCACCAGGTCGCCCGGCTGTCGAAGCACGCCGGCGGCATCGGGCTGTCGTACTCCCGCATCCGCTCGCGCGGTTCGCTGATCCGGGGGACGAACGGACACTCCAACGGGATCGTGCCGTTCCTGAAGACCCTGGACGCCTCGGTCGCCGCCGTGAACCAGG